>NZ_JBHYMF010000029.1:0-56106 GCF_042742855.1 Streptomyces sp. NPDC058877
ACCGACCTGTCGCGGTGGGATCCCGACGAGCTTCAGGCGGTGGCTCTCGCGCTCAACAGCAGGCCCCGTAAGACCCTCGGCTGGAAGACACCAGCCGAAGCCCTCAACGAGCACCTACTATCGATTCAGGCCCACGGTGTTGCGACGACCGGTTGAGTCCGGGCAGTGATCTTCCATCGTCTCGAAATCGCAGCTCACGGACGTGTTCGGTGTTCGGGCTGCTCGCTCCGGTCGTGGGCGGCGGCCTGCGGAGTCGGTCGTCCCTCAGTACCGTGGCTCGCGGAGCGGCGCAGTGGTTTCGCCGGCCCGGGCCGGCCGGGTCGGGCAGCGGTCGTGAGGAGAGGCCCGTGTGAGGTCGCCTTCGGACGGAGCGGGAGTCCGCGCCGCCTCGTTGCCCGTACCGCGGGTCCCGGACGGTGCCGAGGTGGCGGCGGACGGCCGCTCCTGCCGGGGTGCACACCGGATGCACGAGGACCATCAGCAGCACCTAAGGAATATGGTCGACTCATGGGTGATTTCGTGCACTCCCCGCATGCGCAGTCGCCGGCACGCCGTCGCGAGTGCCGTCCGAGCGCGTACGGGGAGGCGGCGCGGCATGCCCACCGCTGCCGGGAAGCGCCTGTGGCCCGGCAGCGCCCGGCTGAGGACGACAGGACGGTGACCACCGGGGCACGGGTCGTCACGCCACCGGGGCTGCCGTTGCCGGGGCGGGCACCGCTCGGGCCACGGGCGAACGCCGGAGCGGCGTGCGTGCGCAAACCGGCCGAGCGGCACGCCCGGCCGGCAGAGCCGACGGGACGGCCGACGGGCACCGGCCGGGCGTCGCGCTGGGCGGGTCCGCGCGTCGGCGCGAGGGCGGCGGACGGTCGCCCCGGTCTGGCCCGCCCGGCCGCTGCGGTCGCACCGAGGGCAGGGTAGCGACCGTGCGACCGTCCCCCTCAGGCCCGGGAACCGGCCCCGGTGCGGAACGGCTGGAAGCCCTCATGGCCGACGTGATGCACGAGACCGGTGCTTCGGCCGGCCTGCTCTACCTGCTGCAGCCCGAGGACCGGCGGCTGTGGCTGGCGCTGCTCTCCGGAGTGTCCCGGCAGATCGCCGCGCCGTGGTACCGCGCTTCGTTGGATGCGGCGACGCCGGTCACGGACGCCATGCGCCAACGGCGTCCGATCTGGCTGGACAGCCAGGAGGAGGTGGCCCGTCGCTACCCGCAGCTGGGCCTCGTCCTGCCGTACGACTTCGCGCTTGCCGCGTGCCCCTTCGTCAGCGGTACCCCGGTGCGGGGAGGCATCGCCCTGCTGTGGCCGGTCGGATCCACTCCGCATCCGACCCCGTACCGGCACGAGGCCGTCAGCGCGTACTGCCGGCGGACGGCACTCGTTCTGGCGCAGGCCGCCGACCGGGGCGAGCCACTGTTGCCCCCCGAGGAGCCCCGTTACCTTCCGACATCGTTCGAGGGCGCCGACCCCGCCCGGGCCGTGGCCGCGCTCGGCTTCGCCGAACGCCTGCCCACGGGCTGCTGTGCGCTGGACCTGGAAGGCCGGCTCACCTTCATCAACTCCGCGGGTGCCGATCTGCTGGGCAGCGATGCCGCCTCGCTCACGGGCCGTCTGCTGTGGGAAGCGCTGCCGTGGCTGCGCGTGCCAGCCGTCGAAGAAGGCTATCGAGCCGCAGTGATCACCCGTCGACCGACCTCCTTCACCGCAACGCGTCCCCCGGACGGACCCCTGCTCTTCCGGCTCCATCCCGATGGCAGCGGCGTCAGCATCCAGATCACGTCCGCATCACAGCAGACGGACACCGTGGAGGCTCCGCCGGCCGAGGAAGCAGTCGGTGTTTTGGGGCTGTACCACCTCACGCACCTGGCGGCTGCCCTCGCCGAAGCCGCTACCGTCCACGACGTGGCCGACGTCGCCGCCGACCACATCGTGCCCGCCTTCGGCCCCCAGGGCCTGGCCCTCGCGGTCGCCGAGGAGGGCCGTCTGCACGTCATCGGCCACCGCGGCCACAGTGCCGAGCTCATCAACCGTTTCGACGGCACGCCCTTGGCCGCCCGCACCCCGACGGCGCGCGCACGGGAGATCGGCGCCCCCGTCTTCTTCTCCGACTCCGCCGACTTCCAGCGCGCCCACCCCGGCGCACCCCGCTACGACGACAGGAGTTCCTGGGCCTTCCTCCCCCTGACCGCCTCCGGCCGCCGCATCGGATCCCTCTCCCTCTCCTACGACCGGCCCCGCTCCTTCCCTCCGGCCGAACGCGCCCTCCTCACCTCCCTCGCCGGACTGATCGCCCAAGCCCTGGACCGCGCCCGCCTCTACGACGCCCAGCACACCGTCGCCCGCACCCTCCAGACCAGCTTGCTTCCCCCGGCACTGCCCCGCATCGCAGGCCTGGACGCCGCCGCTTGCTACCGGTCCGCAGGCCACGGCATGGACATCGGCGGTGACTTCTACGACCTCATCCACATCCCCACCGCCACCACGGCAGCGATCGGAGACGTCCAAGGCCACAACACCGCCGCCGCAGCCCTGATGGGACAGGTCCGCACCGCCGTCCACGCCCACGCCACCGCCGGCACCTCCCCCGGAAACCTCCTCGCCCGCACCAATCGCCTCCTCGCCGACCTCGACACCGGGCTGTTCACCAGCTGCCTGATCGCCCAACTCGACCTCGCCCGCCACCGCGCCCGCCTCGCCACCGCCGGACACCCCCCGCCCCTGCTCCGCCACCCCGACGGACGCACCGAAGTCCTGAGCCCGCCCCCCGGACTTCTGCTGGGCATCGATCCCAACGCCGACTACCAGACCATCGAAATCCCCCTTCCGCCCGGCGCCGTACTGGTCCTGTACACCGACGGGCTCGTGGAAGTGCCCGGCAAGGACATCGACGACACCACCCGTTCCTTCGTCCGCCACCTCGCACGAACCCGGGTCCACGACCTCGACCGCCTCGCCCAGAGCCTCCTCCGCCACGCCGAACACCCCGCCCGGAACCACGACGACATCGCCCTGCTGCTGCTCCGGCCCCTCCGGTGACCGCGGCAGCCGCCACCGCCCGACATTGCGGCGAGCGGGCCCGACGAGCGCTCGGAAGGCGCCCCCGGAAGGCGCCCCCGGAAGGCGCCCCCGGAAGACGCCCAGGGAAGCAGCCCGGGCGACCACCACACGGCGTTCCCGGCGGCGGCCCTCCACGAGCCGGCACGTGTTGGACCCCGAACGACCGGAACGGATCACTGCGCGGCGCTCGGAACCGGCGGAGTGCGCAGGCGTCGCCGGGCGGGTGTGCCGATACTGGAAGCAGAACCGGGGCGACGGTGAGCGTGGTGATGGACGAGACGGCGGCCGAAGTGACCAGCGGCGCCGCGCGGGATGCGGGCGGCTGGCTCGGTGCGCTGTCAGTGGCTGCCGTGGCCACCGACAGCGCCGGAATGATCGTTCGCTGGGACCGCACCGCGCAGGAACTGCTCGGCTACGCCTCCCGCGACGTGGTCGGGCGGCACATCGCGGAGCTGCTGCACCCCGGGGCGGACCGCAGCCTGGGCCGCTCGCTGTGGGAGCGCGCGGTCACCGGCCGTGGCGTCACGGGCACCGTGACCGCCTGGCACCACGACGGGCGGCCCCTCGAACTGGAGATCTGGGCGACACCGGTCCCCGCACGGACCCGTGGCGGCACCACGGTGCTGGTCTTCGCCGCCGACGCCCACGAGGCCCGGGCGATCCGTGGTTCCTCCGCCGTGTGGGACGGACTGTTCGCCCGATCACCCGTCGGCATCGGAGTCCTGGACACCCAGCTGCGGTTCCTGCGCGTCAACCCGGCGCTGGAGGCCATGAACGGCCTGTCCGAGGCGGCGCACATCGGCCGCCGCCTGGTCGAGGTCCTGCCCGGAGTGAACGCCGCGGACATGGAGGCCGCGATGAGGCGGGTGCTGGAACGCGGCGAACCGGTCCTGGACTTCCGCCGCATCGGCCGAACCCCCGCCGACCCCGACCACGATCACGTCTGGTCGTGCTCGTACGTGCGCCTGGAGGACCCCGACGACCGGCCGATCGGCCTGACCGCCACCCTGATCGACATCACCGCGCAGCAACAGGCCGAACTCGAGGCCGAAACCGGCCGGCGTCGTCTCGCCCTGATCAACGAGGCCACGTTCAAGATCGGCACGAGCTTGGACCTGGAGCGCACCGCCCAGGAGCTCGCCGATGCGGCCGTGCCCGATCTGGCCGATGCCGTCACCGTCGACGTCCTGGACAGCCTCGCCGCCAGTGGCGAGCCCGGCCCGGGACTGATCGGCGGCAACGCCCTGCGCCGTCTGGGCAAGGCGCCGCTGACCGGCTCCGCCGTCACTGAGGTCCTGGCCCCCCTCGGCCGTACGCTCACCTTCCCCGCCGCCGCCCCCTACGCCCAGGCCCTGGCCGATCGGCGGCCCTTCCTCATCGCCCGCCTCGATGCGCAAGCCGTCGCGCCCGCCGCCCGCCACTCCACGGCCCCCGCCACGCTCCTGGGCCTGGGAGTGCACTCCTTCATGATGGTGCCGTTGCTGGCCCGCGGCGTGGTTCTGGGCCTGGCCAGCTTCTACCGCAGCCGACCGCTCGGTCCGTTCACCGACGACGACCTCGCACTGGCCGGCGAGCTCGCCGCGCGCGCCGCGATCTGCGTGGACAACGCGCGCCTGTACCACCGCGAACACGACACCGCCCTGATCCTGCAGCGCAGCATGCTGCCCCAACACATCACCCCGCCGCCCGGTTTGGAGGTCGTCCACCGCTACCTGCCCGCCAGCGACGTCAACGAAGTCGGCGGCGACTGGTACGACGTCATACGCCTCGCCGACGGCAAGGCCGGTCTCGCCATCGGCGACGTCATGGGACACGGCACCGCTGCCGCCGCCGTCATGGGGCGCCTGTCCGCGAGCGTGCGCGCCCTGGCCCGCCTGGACCTCGAACCCGAGGCCCTCCTGCACCAGTTGGAGTCCGCGCTGGACGACTTGGCCGAGCCGATGCTCGCCACCTTCTGCTATGCCGTCCTGGATCCCGCGAGCGGCCACTGCCGCATCACCCGGGCCGGCCACCCGCCCCCGGCACTGGTGGAACCCGACGGCACCGCCCGCCTCCTCGACCTGCCCGCCGGCCTGCCGCTCGGCGTCGGCGGCGCGCCCTTCACCACCACCGAGGCCACCTTCGAACCGGGCAGCACCCTGTTGCTGTACACCGATGGGCTCGTCGAAGCCCGGGGCAGCGACATCGACGACCGCCTCACCGAGCTCACCGATCTCCTCGGGCAGCCCAGCTCTTCCCTGGACCGGCTGTGCGACGCCCTCCTCACCCATCTGGTGCCGACCTCCGCCGACGACGACATCGCGGTGCTCGCCACCCGCCTCCCGCCCGCCCGGTGACACCGCGCGACCGCGGTGCACCACCGGCCGCGCGTCCGTGCGTCCGCTCCGGTCACCCGCCGTCGGCGCACGGCTCCCGGAGCGGACCGCGGGCGCCCGGGGAAGCGGAGGGGACGGCGGACCGGACGGCGGACCAGACGGCCGGTCTCGGGGCGCCGTCCCCTCCGGGCCTCAGCGCGAGAGGAACTCCTGCCGCAGCGCTTCGAGGACGCGGGCCGCCCCCTCAAGACCTGCCGTGCGGCAACGGGCCGCTGCCCTGTTCAGCCGGACGACGGCCTCCTGCCGTCGCTCCAGGCCGTTGCCCTCGATCAGTGCTGCGATGCGGACGGCCTCGGCACGCGGAACCTCGCCGTGCTCGCCGCCCTCTTCGTGCGCGGCGATCGCCGCCTCCGCCTGGGCCATGGCCTCGTCGAAGCGACCGGCTTCCGCCAGGACGAGGGCGCGCCGGTAGTGGATCTCGCCGCGTTCGTACCAGGCCGTGAAGTCGTCCCCGTCCTCCGGCGGGGCGGCCAGGGCCGCCTCGGCGCGGGCCAGGTGGTCCAGGGCCGCGTCGACCCCGTCGGCCCCCCGCGTGGCGAGGGTGAGCCGTGCGAACTCGCGCATCATCAGGGCGATGATCGCCGTGTTCGGCGACTGGGCGTGGGAGGCGACGGCCCGCTCGTACGCGGTCTCCGCCGCGTCCCAGCGGTCGGCCATGGCCAGGGTGGTCGCCGCCTCCGCCGCCACCAGGGTGAGCACCGCGTGCTCTTCCTCCGGCCAGCTCGCCACGGTGTCCGCGAGGCGCAGCAACTGCTCGGCGGCAGGGAGGTACTCCTCCAGTTCACGCAGGCCGCGTCCGAGGGTCAGACGGGCCTGGGCCAGCATCCGCTGGTCCACGTCCGGCAGGGCCCCATCGGCGAGGACGGACTCCAGGACGGCGACGGCATCGGCCTGTTGCCCGGAGCGGGCGAGCACGTCGGCCAACTGGAGCCGCGCGTCCGTCGCCTCGGCGGCTTCCCCGTCCTGGTCGAACCGCGCCGCCGCCTCGGAGAGGTGGCGGACCGCGCCGCCCGGGTCCCCGAGGTGCACGGAGGCATGGCCGAGGAGGAGGTACGTCGGGGCGAGTGCGAAGGAGGCGTCGTCGTGCGCGACGGCATCGGCGATCGCTCCGTGGAGCAGTTCCACGGCTTCCTCGGCTTCCCCCTTGGACAGCAGGATCTGCGCGAGGAACGCGCTCGGGCGCGGCCGGCGCCAGGGCCGTTCGGCAGCCTCGACGTCCCGGAGGGCCGCACGGAGCTCCCGCTCGGCACCGGCCACGTCGCCGAGACGTCCCGCCACGTCCGCGCGGAACTGCCGGGCGTTGGCGATGTGGTGCGGGAACCCGAGGCGCTCCGCCTCGGTGTGCAGCCGTGCGGCACTCGCCTCGAACCGCTCCGTGAGGCGCTCGACGTCCGCCGCTCCGGAGCCCTGGTCGGCCGCCGCCGGCGCGCCCGCCTCCTCGGTCCCTTGCCCGTCCGCGCTCAGCGCGCCGATCACGTCCCGGTAGGTCGCGAAGGCGTCGGAGTAGAGGACGGAGAGGTACGCCAGGGTGCGCTCGGTGCGCAGGTCGTCTCCGAGAGCCGCTTCCCCGTCCCCGAGGGCAGCGCCCTCGAAGGGGGCCTCGGCCTGCAGCTTCTCCGCTGCCAGCAGGGCCTCGTCCAGTCCTGCCCGGACCGCGGCCCGGTCCGGCCGCTCGCTTTCCGCGCCGCGCGGGAGCAAGGCCCAGGCGAGGGTGCGGGCCCTGCCCGAGAGCGCGTGCCAGGGCATCTGGAGCCGCTCGTAGAGTTCGACGGCCGCAGTGGCCTCGGCGGTGCTCTCCGCATGGCGGTCGTCCAAGGAGAACTGTTGTGCGCGGTGCTCGGCGAGCTCGGCCCGGAGGAGGTCCTCGGGGCCGGAGGCCCCGTCGTGCGGAGCGGTGCCGTCGGCGAGGCGCTCGGCGATCCGGGTCCAGAGCCGGGCGTCGCCGGGGTGGCCGCTCAGCGCCATCCGGCGGGCTTCCCGCACGAGTGCGGCGAAGTCCTCGGGCACTTCGATCCGGGCGGCGGCGGCAGTGGCGGTCGTCGAGGACGAGGACGAGGACGCTGATGCCGATGCGACGGTGCGCGTCGTGGCGGAGGTGCGCAGACCGAGGGGCAACGGCTCGTCGAGCAGGGGGCGCCGCGCAAGCCGTGCCCTGCGGTCCCCACCGACGGCGTCCGTGCCGTTGCGCGCGTCGAAGGCGGCGGCGAGCGGGTCGGCCTCGGAGCGGACGTGGGTGAGGAGCGCGTCGGCCGTCCACTGGCGACCGGACGGTCCTGCCACCGGGGTGTCCCCGTGGCCGTTCTCGACGAGGTGGGCGAGGAGCACTTCGACGCCGACGAGGAAGCCGAGGTGGGAGAGCGGAGCACCGGTCGCCTCGAAGAGGGAACGGTTCTCCGCGAGGATTTCCAGGCCCCGGCCCTCGTTGCGGGAGAGCGCGCAGAACTCCAGGTGCAGGCCCACCTCGTCCTGCATGCCCGGGTTTCCCCGCACCTTGCGGTAGCCGGCGAGGTGGTGGGAACGGGCCTCGTCCGTGCGGCCGGAACGCAACAGCGGGAGCAGGGCGAAGGCCTGGCTCATCTGGGGTTCCTCGCTGCAGTGCTGGTCCCCTTCGAGGACCGGCCGCCAAGCGTCCAGGGCCGCCGCGTCATTGCCGCCGTCCACCTGGTGCCGGGCGTGGTGCCGGGTCTCGCAGGCCTCGCAGTCGCTGAGGTCCGTGCGGGGCCGGGTCGCCCAGAGGTCGTAGGCGTCGGCGACGCCCGCTCCGGTGTGGTGCGCGAGGTGGTAGGACATGGCGGCGACGGGCTGCGGACCGTGGTCCGCCTCCTCGTAGCGGGAACGCATCCGGTCGATCCAGCCCCGCACGGTCGCCAACGGAACGTCCGGCACCTGCAGCAGGGAGGTCGTCACCCACTTGAAGCGCCAGAAGACCTGGTGGGCCTCCCACGGGCTGAAGGAGTCGGGGGAGTCGTCCCACAGCTTCAGCAGACGGGCGAAGACCACCGGCGACTTGCGGTGCTCGCCGGTGAACTCGTACGAGGTCATCAGTTCCAGCAGGGCCGTGACGAGCACGTCGGACTTCTCGAAGGCCTCCGCGGCCTCGACGAGTTCCTCGGCGGTGACGGTGCGTGCCAGACCGTGGGGGCGCTCGTGGTTCTCGCGGAGCGCCTCGACCACGGCCTCGGGGGTGTCCAGCATCTACAGTTCCTTCGGGGACTCGGATCCGGGGGCCGCCGTGCCGGGGTGGTGCATGGCGTGGGTCAGCAGGCCGATGAAGGCCCGGTTGAGCAGGGCGCTCTCGCTCGCGCGCAACGGCCGGCGGCTGAGCAACAGCGCCTGCCCGTAGAGCGCCTCGGCGGTGGTGACGGCGAGGCCGCGTTCACCGATGGTGAGGGCCTGCCGGACCAAGGGGTTGAGGTGGTTGAGGACGAGCTGGGCGCGCGGGGTCTCGTCGCGCAGGGAACCGAGGATGTCGGCCCACAGCCCGTCGCTCTCGGCCGCGAGGTTCGATCGGGTGCGCTCGTGGCGCGCCTCGCGGTTGTCGAGCAGCAGCGCGGGGGCGGTGACCGGCTGGAAGTCCCGGAGCACGACGTCACAGTCGTGGGCCCCGATCGTCTCGCGGGCGACGGCCAGGAACGCGGCAGCACGCAGCTCGGCGCCCGGGTCGACGGCGTCGAGGTGGGCGGTCACGGTGCTCGGATCGAGATCGGTGACGGAGGTGCCCGGGCGGATTTCGGGCAGCCGGTGAACGAGGTCGCGGTCGTAGGTGTAGCCGCCGTTGACGACGCCCAGTCCGGCGGCCGAGGCGATCGGCGCGACCTGGCGGAACTCCTCGACGCTGCGCGTCACGAGGAGCGCGGGGTGGTTCCGCGCGAACTCTTCCAGGGTGACGTTGCCGTCGGTCGTCTCGAACGGCAGCCAGGGCAGCACGATGCGCAGCAGCTCGTCGTCGTAGCGGGCGAGTGCCTTGACCGCGAGGTGGTGGGTGTCGATGAAGCGGTGCAGCAGGGCCGGATCGCTGGCGGCGAGGCCGGTCAGCCAGTCCCGGATCCGGTCGCCCAGGGCGTCCCGTACGGCGGACAGGGTGCCGTCCTCGTACAGCGACTCCCGGGAGGCGGTCGGCCGCAGGCTCGTGGTGTCGACGACGCAGCGCACGAAGAAGGCCCACTCGGGGAGCAGTTCGGGAGCCTGGTCGGTGAGCAGCATGCCCTTGAGGTGGACGCGGTGCCCGGCGCGCTGGGCCGGGCTCACCGCGGTGGGAAGGACGTAGGCGACACCCCGGAGGCCCGCCGCCGGCAGGTTCAGCTCGACGGCGTCGAGCGGGGTGAAGTCGAAGACCTCGCGGCAGTATGCGGTGAGCGCTTCGCGCCGGGCCAGGGGAGAGCGGTGGGTCCGCTCCCACGGCGGCGCTTCGTTGACCCGGTGGCTCTCGCCGCGCGGATCGACGACGGTGACCTCGTGCCGCAGGAGACCGCCGTAGTGTCGGGCGAGGGCGATGACCCGATCCGGTTCGGTCCACTCGGCGTTGTCGACGCGCGGCACGAGCCGCACGGTGGTGCCCGGCTCGGGCAGCGTGGCGGAGGGCAGGGTACGGATGGTGTAGCGGCCGTCGGAGTGGCCCCGCCACTCGACGGTGGGTGCGGCGGGGTCGGCGGCGGACCGGCTCAGCACGGTGATCTCGTCGGCGACGACGAAACAGGCGAGCAGGCCGATGCCGAACTGGCCGATGAACTCCCCGCGTGCGGCGTCGAGTCCCGCACCGTCCAGGGTGCCCCCGGCGGTCCGCTTGGAGCTCCGCCCGATGGTGGCGAGGAACCGGTGGACGTCGGCTTCGGTCAGCCCGATGCCGGTGTCCGTGACGGTGAGGGTCTCCCCGGTGCGCACGGTGATCGTCCCGGCCGCGCCCGGCTCCAGCGCCTGCCGGGCGGTGATGGCGTCGACGGCGTTCTGCAGCAGTTCGCGCAGGTACACGCGGGGGCTGGAGTAGAGGTGGTGGGAGAGCAGGTCGACCAGGCCGCGCAGGTCGACCTGGAAGGTGTGTGAGGTCTCGGAAGGGGACACCGGGCGCAGTCCTTCGGTGCGTGTCCGCGCCGAACGGCGCGTGCGGGGTGTGAACGGGGTGGTCGCGATCGGCCGATCAGGCCGAGGAGGAGCGGAGCTGCCGGAAGGCCTTTGCCGGATCGGCACCGTTGAGGTAGTACCAGGGGAACTCGGTGACCCGCCCCCCGACCGCCCGGAAGCACTCCTGCGCGGAGCGGTCCTCGTCGGCCAGTGAGAAGGCCATGGCGAAGGTGTTGTAGACCTGGATCCAGCCGGGGCCCCGGACGAAGTCCGGATGGCGGATGGAGTGGTCGGCCGCCTCGTGCAGGGAGGCGCGCACCGCCTGGCTCCGCATGTAGCCGAAGTCCTCTTCGGAACCGAGGGAGAGCCAGTGCTCCAGATGCGCCGTGGCGACGAGCTGGCCGAGCAGCGTACCGGCGGGTGCGCCGAAGGCGGACTCGCGGGCGAAGGCGTGCATCTGCTCGTGCGAGCCGCTCCACTTCGCGCACAGGTGCTGCAGCCGTTGCTGGTGTGCTCCCAGGTGGTGCGGGGCGCGGCGCACGGTCGCCTCGAAGCGGCGGCGTGCGACGTCCGGTTCGACCTGGAGGCCCCGGCCGGTGATCTGCAGGGCGTACCAGGGCGAGATCCAGCCGGGCTCGCGCTCGGCCACCTCGTACAGCCACTTCTCCGCGGAGGCGAGCCGGGAGTGGAACAGCTCGAACTGTTCGCGGGAGACGTCCTTGGCGAAGGCGCCGGTGCGCGCTTCCCAGCCCCAGCTGATGTAGCGGATCCCGGCGACCAGGCGGGGGAGCGGAGATTCCGGCTCCGCCTCCAGGACCCCGACGATCCACCGTTCCACCCCGGCGGTATCGCCCACGGCCCACAGCAGTCCCGTGCGGTCCTCGCTCTCGGTCCTCGCTTCGAGCTCGGTCCGCACGGTGCCCCAGTCCGCGGCCTTCGCGGCTGCGCGGATGCGTCTCGCCGCGGGATCCCCCTGGTCCTTGTCCACACGCGGGACGACCTTCGTCGTCCACTTCTCCAGCGCAGGCCCCCAGTCACGGAGCAACGCCATGTCCCCACCCCTTGCCGCGTTTCGGACGGGATGGCCGATGATCACTGCATCCCGTGGGTGTAGTGACTATCACGCGTGACCGACGATCGCACATCTGTTTATGCGACCTGGTCGTGTGGCCTCGTGGTCCCGAGGGGCCCCGCCCTCCGATTCCCCGCCGGCGGCCTCCCGGACGCCCCGCGGCCGGGCCGGGCCGGGCCGCCACCCGCACCCCTTCCGTCGGTCGCGGGTGGCGGCGGAGTGCGGGCGGCGAGGAGCGGGGCGACGGACTTCAAGGATTTGTCATGTACTCGTCTTGTGTGGGATGCCCCGCGAGGCGATGCTTGCCACGGACACCCATACGCCCCGGTGTCCACGGGGTGCGGGCGCACCGCTCGATCCCACCCCGTCGAAGTCCCGTGTCCCCACATCCCAGAAGGGCCGAGTCGCGTGAGACACCACCCCCCAGGACGCCGTGGCGTCATCGTCTCCCTCCTCGCGTTAGTCCTGACCCTGTCGGGCGGTCAGGTCGTGAACAGTGCCCCGGCAGTCGCCGCCCCGCCCCCGACCCACGCCTCCGAAGTGGCCGCGGCGGAAGACCTGGCAGCACGCGACCTCGCCGGCTCGCTCGCCGACACCACCTGGCGGTCGCACGTGCGCCGCGCGGTCCTCGCCTCGGGAGAGGTCCCGGTGGCCGAGCTCGCCGGCACCGCCCACAAGCGGCTGCAGCCCCGACTGGCCGAGGCCGATCGCCGCATCGCCGAGGCCAAGGGCCTCGACGAGGGGGTGGGCCCGCTGCTGACGCTCCGGCTCGGAACGGACGCCATGCGCACGGCACTGACCGAGGGCGTCGTCCCGTGGGTCGCCGTGGTCGCCTCCGACGACGAGGCCCGCACCGTCAGGGCCTACGACAGCCGTGGTGCCGTCCACCTGCTCGATGCCCGCACGCCGCCCCGCCGCCCCGTCTACGTCGTCGACATCGACGGTGCGAAGGCCCTGTCCGCCGGGATCGACGTGCTCAAGGAACAACTCGGCCGCTACGGACTGACCTCCGCGACGGAAACCGGATCGGCACCGACCACCGTGTCTCCGCTCACGTCCGCGCCGTCGGCCGCGGCTGCTTCGGGGTTCTGGACCACCCGCATCACTTCGGTCCGCCTCTCCGACGACGAGGAGCCCTGGACCAAGGGCGACGCCGAGATCTACACCCTCGTCACCGGCTTCGGCCAGGACGGGAAGGTGCGGGTCGACCCGGTCGACATGCCCTACCTCGACGATGACGGCGTCACGTACCACCCCAACCAGGTGCTGGTGAACTGGTCGCTGTACAAGTACAACCTGGCCGACGCCGTGATGATGGAGGACGACGACGGCACCAACTACCGCGATCTGGCGAAGGCGATCGCGGCGGTCCTCCTGACGGTGACCGACCAGGGCGCCTACATCCCGTTGGTGAGCGCCGTCCTGGACGCCATGCCCGACAGCTGGTGGACGGACGACGACGACTACGTCGACTCCTGGTACACGCTGGCCCGCGCCGACAACGGGGTTCGTCGAGGAGCCCGGGGGAACGGTTCGATGACCGTGGAGCCCTACTTCGTCGAGCAGTTCTGAACGAAGCCACCGGGTGGACCCGGGCCGAAGCCCGCGGGACGAGCCGTCGCGGCACCCCGCCGCGGCGGTTCCGTCGCCCTGCCGCCCCGGCCCGGAGCGACGGTCCGGCGCCGGGAGGCACGGGGCGCGGACCCACGGACCTTCCGGGATCCTCGGCGGCGTGCCGACCCGTTGGCTAGGCTCGTCCAAGGGCCAGGGGCATCCGGTGCCCCGGCCCGTACGGACGGGCAGCAGGCGGCTCCGGGACCACATGTGCTGACGGTCCCGGAGGGTCGTGCCGGACACGACGGGGGAA
This sequence comes from Streptomyces sp. NPDC058877, assembly GCF_042742855.1. Classification (NCBI taxonomy): domain Bacteria; kingdom Bacillati; phylum Actinomycetota; class Actinomycetes; order Kitasatosporales; family Streptomycetaceae; genus Streptomyces; species Streptomyces sp. NPDC058877. The sequence continues at coordinate 13,426 of NZ_JBHYMF010000029.1, forward strand.
TCGGTGGCGGCGAGCGGGCAACAGCAGGACGCGAAGGCCGTGTCGCCCACCCTCGCCGGCCCACCCCGTACCGGACGGGGCGGGCGCCTGCCCGACCGGCGGGTGCGCGCGGTGCTGCCCCCGTCGCTCCGCGCGCCGCTCGGCGGGACAGCCGTGCTCGCCGCGCTGGTGGTCGGCGTCCTCGGGATCCTGTACGCCGGAGACAGCGGGCCCGCCCCGGTCGACGCACGGATCTGGGCGGCGGTCGAAGACGCCGGGCCCCGTTGGCGCCATGCCGCCCGGGCCGTGGACTTCTTGGGGGAGCCCCTGGGGGCGGCGGTGCTGGTCGCGGTCGTCGTGGCGGGGTGCCTCTCGTTACGGCGCCCCCGGGCAGCAGCGCTCGTCGCGGCCGGCCCCGCCGCGGCCGTGGCGACGACGACGCTGCTGAAACCCCTGGTGGGACGCACCATCCACGGCGAGCACCTGTCCTACCCCAGTGGACACACCGCCTTCCTCACCGCGCTCGCCCTGGTGACCGCGCTCCTCATGACCGGCCGGCTCGCCCCCGGGAGGCCGGCCGGCACGGTACTCGTACTCGCCCCGGCGCTGCTCGCCGGCGCCACCATGGGCTGGGCGCAGGTCCTCCTCGGCGCGCACTACCCGACCGACGTGCTCGGCGGAGGGTGCACCGCGCTGGCGGTGGTGCCGGTGACCGCATGGCTGGTCGACCGCACGGCCGACCGCGCGGTCGACCGCACGGCCGAACCCGTTCGGCAGGAGCGCGGTTGACGTCGCCCCGCTGTCACGCCAAGCGGCGGAACACGGGCTTCACCGGTCGCCCGCCCATCCAGGGCGTCGGGTCGGAGGCGTCCAGCGCCTTCCGGTACACCGCACAGGCCTGGGCCACCACGTCGACGGTGTGGTCGACGTCGGCCTCGCTGAGGGCGCTGCTCACCACGAAGGAAGGGGCCAGCACCCCGCCCGCGAGCAGGCGGCGCAGGAACAGCGTGCGGTACTGCTGGGACGGCTGCCGGTTCTCGTCGAGGGTGGCGAAGACCAGGTTGCTGGCCCGTCCCCGCAGGACGAGGTGGTCGCCGACGCCCATGCCGGCCGCCGCCTCGCGGACGCCGGCGGCCAACCGCTCGCCGAGGGCGTGCAGCCGCGCGGTGACGCCCTCTTCGACGTAGGTGGTGAGCACGGCCATCGCGGCTGCCAGCGAGTGGGTCTCCGCACCGTGGGTGGTGGACAGCAGGAACACCCGCTCGTCGGAGTGGCGCAGCCCGCCCCGCTCCATCAGCTCCCGGCGCCCGGCCAGCGCGGAGACGGCGAACCCGTTGCCCAGTGCCTTGCCGAACGTGGAGAGGTCGGGGACGACGCCGTACAAGCCCTGGGCGCCCGCCTCGGACCAACGGAAGCCAGTGATCATCTCGTCGAAGACCAGGACGCAGCCGTGCCGGTCGGCCAGTTCGCGCAGGCCGGCCAGATAACCGGCCGGGGGATCGGTGTGGGTGGCGGGTTCCAGGATCAGACAGGCGATCTCGTCCCGGTGGCGGCGGAGCAACTCCTCCGTGGCGGCCAGGTCCCCGTAGGGAAACGTCACGGTGAGCTCGTCGGTCGCCGCCGGAATGCCGGCGGACATCGGCGTGGTGCCGATGAACCAGTCGTCGACCGAGAAGAACGGGTGGTCGGCGCAGAGGGCGACCCGCGGACGCCCGGTGGCGGCGCGGGCGAGTCGCACCGCTGCGGTGGTGGCGTCCGAGCCGTTCTTCGCGAACTTCACCATCTCCGCGGTCGGCACCGTGGCCAGGAAGAGCTCCGCCGCCTCGACCTCCACGATGGAGGGCCGGACGAAGTTGCTGCCCCGGTCGAGTTCGCGTCGCACCGCCTCGGTCACGCGCGGGTGGGCGTGGCCGAGACTGACCGACCGCAGACCGGAGCCGTACTCGACGTACCGGTTGCCGTCGACGTCCCACACGTGGGCGCCGCGGCCGTGGCTGATGACCGGGGCCAGGGCCTCGGGGTACTGGTCGTCGCCCTTGGCGTAGGTGTGCGCGCCCCCCGGGACCAGGGCGTGCAACCGCTCGTTCGCCGCCCGCGACCGGGGCAGCAGGAGCTCCGTGGTGTCTTCGGTGTCCATGGTGACCTCAGCCCTTCCTCTGCCGCAGGACTTCGGCGAGACCGGGAGCCTCCCGGTCCCGCCGGGACATCGCGGCGACCGGCAGCGGCCACGGGACGGCGAGCTCCGGGTCGTCGAAGGCGATCGTCACGTCCTCGGACGGATCGTGCGGGCGGTCGATCCGGTACGAGACGTCGGCGGTTTCGGTCAGGGCCTGGAAGCCGTGCGCGCACCCGGCCGGGACGTACAGGGTCACCTGCGTCTCGCCGGACAGTTCGAAGGAGGCCAGGTTGCGGTAGGTCGGCGAGTCCGGCCGCAGGTCCACGACGACGTCGAAGACCTTTCCGTACGAGCACCGCACCAGCTTGGCCTCGCCGGCGCCGGAGCGGAGATGGAGGCCGCGCAGCACGCCCCGGACCGAGCGGGACAGGCTGTCCTGGACGAAGACGTTCGGGTCGAGGCCCACCGAGCGGACCACGTCGGCGTCGAAGGTGCGGCAGAAGGAGCCGCGCTCGTCGGTGTGCGGCGTCGGTTCGAACAGGTACGCGCCGGCGATCGCCGGGACGTCGATGGCTTTCACGGAGTCTCCCGCAGGGCGTGGGCAGGGGTGTGGTCGGTCGTCGGGAACAGGGACGAGGTCAAGGCGGCGAACTGCTGCTCCAGTTGTCGAGCGGTGATCAGGTTCCGTTCGGCGAGGGTCCTTCGCAGTTCCGCCGACCGCTGCTCCAACTCCCGGAACTGTTCGAGCAGCCGGTCGGCGTCGACCTCGCGGGCAGGGTGGCAGTACGCCTCCAGCCCCATCCGGGCCATGAGCGCGTCGCTCTTCGCCGCGTAGCTGAGCGCGAGCGTCGGCGTGCCGACCTTCAGCGCGCAGACCAGGTTGTGGTAGCGGGTCGCCACCACGGTCTCGGCCGCCGCGGTCTCCTTCATCAGCTCGGCCAGCGAGGTCGCCCCCGCAGCGGTGACCAGCGGTGAGTCCACCGCATCGAGGATCGCGGAGACCACCTGCCCGTCCACCTCGTCGCCGATGAGCAGCCGGACCCGCCTGCCGTCCTCGACCAGGGCGCGGACGAAACGGGTCGTCCCGTCGAGGTAGCGCCGGTTGATCTCCTCGGACCGGGCGCGGTCGTCGTTGCCGCCGTGGAAGTCCATGACGCCGACGCAGACCGGGCCGGGCGGATCCGAGGGGGCGCCCGCCGGCGGCGCCGGCAGGGCGAAGGCGAGGTCCGGGTAGACCCCGTCGCGTCCGGTGTCCACGCCCATCGCCCGCATCGCGTCGCGGGACAGGGCGTCCCGGTAGGACCGGTAGGCGGCCAGCCGAGCCGACCGGCGCACCAGGGCCCGGGTGGGCCGGTTGCCGATCGGGGCGGCACCGACGCCGACCAGCGCCACCCGGGTGCCGACCAACCGGCCGCTCGCACAGAGCAGGAACAGCGCGTACGGGAAGCCCCACGGCCGCAGCGGCAGGGTGGCCTCCAGGACGCCCATGCCCGGCACGATCACCACGTCGTGTCGGCGCACCCAGGCGGCGGTGCGGACGGCGTCCACGAGTTTGCCCAGGCCCTTCGCCACGACCGCGCCCGCACGCGACGCGGTCCGGTACTCCCCGCGGTACCAGTGCAGTCGCGTCGCGGGGATCCCGTACCGGGCCCCGACGACCTCCGGCCCCCCGCAGAACGCGTCCACGACCGCCCCGGGGTGCTCCCGCCGGAGGTACCCGAGCACCGCTTCGAGGGAACCGTCGTTGCCGAGGTTCCCGGAGCCGAGCAGGCCGAACACCCCGACCCGCACCGGTGCCCCGCCCACGGGCTTCACGCCCGCCTCCCCTCACGGCCGGCGACGAGGGCGTCGACGGAGACGGCGAGCCGGTCCGGGACGACCGGCGCGCGGTCCTCGACCCGCTCGCCGGCACCCGGTCGGACCCGGCTGGTCATCCAGGCGGACAGGTGGCGGAAGCACGCGCGCCGGTCGGTCGCGGACAGCGGCGCCCGCCGGATCGCCGCGACGAAGCCCCAGACGTACTCGGCGAGCAGCCGGGGCGTCGGGTGCAGCGGCCCGGCCCGGCGCGGATCCAGGTTCACGCACCGGGCGCGCTTGCTCGGGTTCGCCCGCTCGGCACGGGTGGGGTGGTCGCGCCGGAAGTACAACAGCTCCGGCACCTGGTGGAAGGGACCGTGCAGGGTGATCTCGGCGACGAAGGTGCGGTCCGCGTGGTGGTAGCTGTCGTGGGGCTTCACCCGGCGCAGCGCATCGGCCCGCATCACCCCGTAGAAGTCGTCGCCACCCGGCTCGAACAACAGGCTGCGGAAGCGCTCGGGTGCGTACGGGGAATCGGTGGCCAGCCCGTACTCGTACGGGACCTTCACCCGGCCGTCGCCGTCGATGACCGCCTGGCCGCTGTGCGCGAGGATCACGTCCGGCCGTTCGTCCAGCGCCTGCACACAGCGCTCCAGCAGGTTCCTGGCGTACAGGTCGTCGTGCGAGGCCCACTTGAACAGCTCGCCGCGGCACTCGGTGAACACGTGGTTGTGGTTCGGCGCGGCACCGATGTTCCGGGGCAGCCGGAGGTAGCGGATGCGCCGGTCCCGTGCGGCGTACCGGCGACAGATGTCCTGGGTCCCGTCGGTCGAGGCGTTGTCGGAGATGACCAGCTCGAAGTCCTCGTAGGTCTGGCCGAGCAGGGCGTCCAGCGACTCGGCGAGGTACTCCTCGCCGTTGTACACGGGCAGGCCGATGCTCAGCCGGGGCAGGGCGGTCATGACGTCCTCACTTCACTGATGGGATTGCGGTGGTTCTCGCGCAGGGCGGACCGCAGTTGCAGCCACCACACGGCCGAGCCGCTGACGGTCGCGGCGGCGACGCCCCAGGCCGAGCCGACCGTGCCGGCCACGGCCGCCCCGCCGAGCCCACCGATGACGTAACAGGCGGAGGCGAACAGCTGGCTGCGCAGACTGCGCCGGGCCGCGGCGAGCGCGCGCAACCCGGCCGCCGCGCCGGTTCCGAGGCCGGCGCCCGCGACGCCGAGCGTGGCCGGCACGATGAGCTCGGAGGCGGACTGCCAGACACCGCCGAGCACCAACTCGCCGGCGCGGTCCGGCACCAGGAGCAGTGCCGCCCCCCAGAGCAGCGCGGCGACGGCCTGCCCGCCGCCCAACAACAGGCAGAACGGGCCCAGTCGGTGCGGGGCCTGTCGCAGCACCCGTGCGGCCTCCGCGACGGTGACCAGCGACAGCCCCATCAGCACGGCGAGGAACGGGCCGAGCAGGAGCTCGGCGCCGCGGACCGCGCCCACCGCGCCGACCCCGACGATCGCGCCGAGCCCGTACGCCCGCAACTGGCCCGCACCGCTGGTGCTGACGTTCTCCACCAGATACCGGTAACCGAGGTCACGGTGCGCGCGCAGCCATTCGCGCGCACCGCCCAGACGGGGCCGGATCCCGGACTGGAAGCAGCCGTACGCCGCGGCCACCGCCGCGGACGCACCCCAGGCGAGGACGAAGGCGGGCACGCTGCCCACGCGGGCCGCCACCACCATCGCCGGGACCAACGCGGCGCCCCACACGAGGTCGTTGACGAACGCCTTCCGTCCCGTACCGGCTGCGAAGAACGAGTAGCGCCAGGCGTCCTGCAACAACAGCCCCGGCAGCACGACGCCGAGGCAGGCGAACGCGGACCCCACCGGGCCGCCGAGAAGCAGTCCGGCCAACAGGCTCGCCGCGCCGATGGCGGCGCCCGCTCCGAGGGCGGTGCCCGAAGAACGGGCCACCGCCCCGCGCCAGGAGGAGTCCGGCACGCCGCTGAAGCGCACCACCAGCGGGTCGGTGGCCACCCCGCGGGAGACGCTGAGCACCACGCCGTAGGTGACCCACGCCAGGCTGAACACCCCGAAGGCGGCCAGTCCGAGCGAGCGTGCGACGTAGATCCCCACGGCGAAGTTGGTCATGCTGGAGGCCGCCTGGTCGGCCAGCCCCCAGGACAACCGGCCGACGACGGCCCGTTTGGCGCTTCGGCGGGCGCGGTCGTCCGGGGGCGCCGGTGCCGTCGTCTCCTCCCCTCCGGTGGTCATCGGCGTCATGCCTTGATCAGTCCGGCGCCCCGCAGGGCATCGGCAGCAGCGGCGACGGCGTCGAACGGCAGCCCGGACCGCTCGGCCACGTCCAGCAGGTCGTGTTCGCCGTCGGAGAGGTTGAGCACCCAGAGCATGGCCATCTGGGCCTCCTTCGCATCGCTCCGACCGCCGAGCGACTCGTACAGGCCGCGTCGCCCCAACTGCGGCTCGCCGTAAGGGCTGAGGTTGACGTACCGCCGGTTCCGGTCCAGTACGGCGAACGCCTCGCGGCAGAGGGCCAGTGTGTCGGCCATCGCCTCGGGGGAGACGAAGTCCGGGTTGTCCGCCGACGTGTGGTACTCGGGGTAGCCGGCGTACGGCGTCCGGCTGAGCGAGCCCACGCCGAGGTCGAACCCGGGCGAGCAGAACTGCCGCTCGTCATAACCGTACGGAGTGAACTCGGTGATGTGGTGCGGGCGTTCCGAGGAATTCAGCACATGGCGCATCACCCGGTCGATCTCCGCGTCGCCGCGCCTGCTCCGCTTGTACGTCAGTCGGCCCCGGTCGCCGGCACAGGCCAGCACCAGACCGTGCCGGACCCTTCCTCCGGTGCTCGGCTCCGCCCCGGCGCTCGGCTCCGCCCGTCCGGGGGGACCCCCGTGACCGGGGAACGCCTTCTCCACCCGGTCCGCGTTGCGGGCCAGCCAGGTGATCGCCCCGATGGTCCCGGGGGCGAACAGGAACCGGTAGGTGTACCAGGGGGTCCGCTCCGCCAGCGCCCGGGCCAGGAACGTCGCCACCGCGATGCCGGCCAGGTTGTCGTTGGCCAGGGACGGGTGACAGACGTGACAGGAGACGATCACCTCGTCGGCGACCTGCCCGGGCACCACGTGCTCGGCGTAGGTGAGGTGGCCGTCGGCGAGGGTGGAGTCGATCCGCACCTCGTAGTCGCCGTCCGGAAGGGAGTCCAGGGTCTCCTGGGACAGGCAGAACCCCCAGTCGGGCTTGTAGTAGCTGGTGCGGTACGGCACCCAGCTCGGATGGTCCGGCAGGGTGTGCAGGTGTGCGCGCAGCTCGGCCAGCGGCACGGTCGCCGCCACCGGCACGCTGTAGCCGAGCACGTGCAGGTTGGACGCGGCGAAGTCGACGACCCGGCGGCCGGTGGCGTCGGCGACGTACGCGTCCCGGATGTTCCACTCCTGCGGCACCGTCCAGTCGAGCACCTGGGTGCCGGTCGGCACCTCGTGCACCTGCAGCGGCACGTACTCGCCGATGATCTCCAGGGTGGCGCGCACTCCGTCGCCGGTGATGCTCCGGCACAGCGGGTACAAGCGCTCCACCAGAGCGTGCATCTCCTCGCCCGCCACGGTCATCGGCGCCACCGCAGGGTGTCGTCGACGGCACCGGCGTCGGACGCGGCGCGCAGCACGGCGAGCCGGGTGAAGCGCTGCTCGAAGGCCTCCCGGGTCAGCCCGTGCCTGCGGTAGGCGTCGGCGAGTTCGAGGGCGCCCCGCTTCACCGTCCACTCGCAGTCGAAGCCCGGCACCGCGGCCCGGAAGCGGGAGAAGTCCACCCGGTACGACCGCGGATCCGCACCGGTCTCCCCGGTGATCACGACCCGTGAACCGGGCACCGCTTCGGCGACCTGCTCGGCGATCTCGGCGACCGTGACGTTGTTGGCCTCGCTGCCGATGTTGAACGCCCGGTCGTGCACCGACTCCCGCGGCGCGACCAGTGCGGCCGTGAAGGCCCGTGCGATGTCGGCGGCGTGCACCAGCGGACGCCAGGGGGTGCCGTCGGAGAGCACCAGCACCTCGCCGGACAGGAGCGCGTGGCCCACCAGGTTGTTCAGCACGATGTCCGCCCGCAGCCGGGGCGAGTAGCCGAAGGCGGTGGCATTGCGCATGTACACGGGGCTGAAGTCGTCGTCGGCGAGAGCGTGGAGGTCGTCCTCCACCCGGACCTTGGACTCCGCGTACGGCGTCACCGGGCGCAAGGGGGCGTCCTCGGCCACCAGCTCGTCGCCGCCGGCGGCACCGTAGACCGAGCAGGTCGACGCGTACAGGAAGCGCCGCACCCCGGCTTCCCGGGCCAGCCGCGCCAAGCGGACGGACGCGTGGTGGTTGATGTCGTAGGTCAGGTCCGGGGCCAGCGCTCCCAGCGGGTCGTTGGAGAGGGCGGCCAGGTGGATCACGGCGTCCACCCCGGCCACCTGATCGGCCGTGACGTCACGCAGGTCCACTCCGCCCCGAGCCCCCGGCTCGGCTCCGCCGGGAGGCGTCCCGACCCCCGGCGGGTCCCCGGGCAGCGGGCCCAACACGCAGTCGGCGAACAGGCCGGAGTCCAGCCCGACGACCTCGTGCCCGGCCGCCGCCAACACGGGCGCCATCACGGTGCCCAAGTAGCCCTGGTGTCCGGTCAGCAGTACGCGCAAGGTTCATTCCCCCAGGTCGAGAGTGAGTTTGGTGACGGCGAACGCCTCGGCGTAGCGCGTCTGGCTTTCGATGCCGCGGATCCGGGCCAACCCGAGGAAGGCTTCCCGGTCGTACCAGGGACGGTGCCGTTGCGAGGGGTAGTGCTCCTGCAACAGGTGCACCTTGCGTTCGGCGATCTCCGGTGACAGCGGCTGGTATGCCGTCGGACGGCCGAGGTCCCCGTCCCACTTGACGATTTCGTAGCCGAGCACCAGGTGGTCGCGGAACGCCGTGGGCACCAACTGCGCCAGGCCCCGGTGGTCCTGGTGCGCGTCGTCGGTGCGCGGGGCCAGCACGAGGTCCGGATCGGTCTGCCCGCGCAGCTCCTCGACCGCCGCCTTGGCCTCCTCCCAGTGCGCCGGAAGTCGACCGTCCGGCAACTTCAGTACGGTCAGGTGCAGTTCGGCACCCGGACAGAAGGCGGCGAGCGCAGCCCGCTCCTCCTCCTCCCGCTCGCTGCCGCCACCGGAGAGGACCAGTGCGTCCACCCGGAGGCCGGGACGGGCGAGGCACAGCGTCAGCAGCGTGCCACCGGCGCCGATCGCGAGGTCGTCGCAGTGCGCACCCACCGCGGCGATCCGGTTCAGGGGTCCGGCCCCCAGCCGGATCACGCCCTCGCTCCGGAAGCGTCCCGACGGCCGGTCGCACCCGTCCCCGCGCCGTCCCGCTCCCACACGGCCCACGGGCGGTCGCCCCGGGCGTAGGCCTCGTCGAGCGCGGCCCGCTCCTTGACGGTGTCGGTCGGCTTCCAGAAGCCGCGGTGCTGGTACGCCATCAACCGCCCGCGCTTGGCCAGTTCGGCGCACCCGTCGGCGACCAGGTCCCCGTTCTCCGGTATGTGGTCGAAGACCTCCTGGCGGAGCACGAAGTAGCCGCCGTTCTCCCACAGCGGCAGTTCGCTCACCGGGGTGATGCCCCCCACCAGGCCGTCATCGCCCAGGTCCACGCAGTGGAAGGAGGACTGCGGCGGCACCACCATCATCGACGCACCGACGTCGCTCCGGGCGAACCGGTCGATCATCTCCGGCAGCGGGGCGTCGGTGAGCACGTCGGCGTAGTTGGCGAGGAACATCTCGTCGCCGTCCAGGTGGTGGCGCACCCGACGCAGGCGCTCGCCGATCGGGGACTCGATGCCGGTCTGCACGAAGGTGATCGTCCAGGAGGCGATGTCGGTGGACAGCAGCTCGGTCCGCCCGCCCCGCAGCACGAAGTCGTTGGACGTGGTCTCCTCGTAGTTGAGGAAGAAGTTCTTGATGTGGTCGGCCCCGTACCCGAGGCACAGGATGAACTCCGTGTGCCCGAAGGAGGCGTAGTAGCGCATGACGTGCCAGATCAGGGGCCTCGGGCCGACCATCGCCATCGGCTTCGGCACGTCGTCGGAGGTTCCGTTGCGCATGCGCAGTCCGTAGCCGCCGCAGAACAGTACGACCTTCATGACTTGACCTCGACAATGCTCAGTTCCGGGATGGGGAAGACCAGCCGGCCGCCCCAGGAGTGCACGAAGGAGAGTTGCTCGACCAGCTCGTCCCGCAGGTTCCAGGGGAGGACGAGGACGTAGTCCGGCCGGTCGGCGGCTATCTGCTCGGGAGGCAGGATCGGGATGCGGGTTCCCGGGGTGAACCTGCCGTGCTTGTAGGGGTTCCTGTCGACCGTGTACGGAAGCAGGTCGGGGCGGATGCCGCAGTGGTTGAGCAGGGTGTTGCCCTTGCCCGGGGCGCCGTAACCGACCACGGTCTCGCCGCGTTCGGCCGCCTCGATGAGGAACTTCAGCAGGTCACGGCGGACCGTGGCCACCCGGGTGGAGAACTCCGTGTACCCGGACAGCTCCTGCAGGCCGGCGGCCTTCTCCCGGTCCAGCACCTCGGACACCTTGTCGGACGGCTCGCCCGCCACCTCGACCGGCCGGGCCCACAAGCGGATGGATCCGCCGTGCGTGGGAAGCAACTCGACGTCCACCAGGGCGAGTCCACCACTGGCCAGTGCCCGGATCGCGGACGCGACCGTGTAGTACTGGAAGTGCTCGTGGTAGATCGTGTCGTACTGGTTCTCCTCGATCAGGGTCAGCAGGTGCTGCACCTCGATGGAGACCCAACCGTCGTCGGCCACCAGGGCGCGCAACCCCCGGGTGAACCCGACCACGTCGGGGATGTGCGCGTACACGTTGTTGGCCACGACCAGGTCCGCCGGACCGTGCTCGGCGCGGACGGCGGCGCCGGTGTCCGGGTCCAGGAAGGCCGTGAGGGTGGGCACGCCCGCATCCCGCGCCGCCGCCCCGACGTTCACCGAGGGCTCGACGCCCAGGCAGCGGATCCCGCGGTCCACGACGTGCTTCAGCAGGTACCCGTCGTTGCTGGCGACCTCGACCACGAAGGAGTCGCCGTCGAGGCCCAGCCGCTGCGCGGCACCGGTGACGAAGGCGCGCGCGTGCTCCACCCAGGAGGTCGAGTAGGAGGAGAAGTACGCGTACTGCGTGAACGTCTCCTCCGGACTGATCAGCGGCGGGATCTGCGCGAGCCAACAGTCGGTGCAGACCCGCAGGTGCAGCGGGTAGGTCGATTCCGGCTGGTCCAGTTGCTCCGCGGCGAGAAAGCTCTCGCAAGGCGGCGTCGCTCCCAGGTCGACGACGCTCGCCAGCGCCGCCGAACCGCAGAGTCGGCATCGTGTCATCTACTGCCCCCATCCCGCTCGCGCGGGTGTCCCCGCCGCGAGCCAGTGCGTTCCTCCCCTAGCGGCGACGGGCCGTCCCCGTCGCCGGACCGTCCCGCGATCGCGGTGCGGTAGCCATTCACCAGGCGCTCCAACCCGACGGTCGGGCTGAAGCCCTGCTCGTAGCGGAGTCGGGCCGCTCGCCCCATCTCCTGGTTGCGGACCGGCTCGGTGGCGATCCGCCGCAGGCAGGACACGAGCGAGGCGGTCTCGCCCGGCCGGTGCAGCAGTCCGGTCACCCCGTCCTCGACCAATTCGACGAAGGCACCGTGACCGGCGGCGACGGCAGGCACGCCCGCCGCCATCGCCTCCACGATCACCAGGCCGAACGGCTCCAGCCAGGTGGAGGGGGCCACCACCGCGACCGATCGCGCGAGGGCCTGCCGACACTCCGCGGGGTCGTACAGGCCCACGAAGCGCACGTCGTTCCGGTCCGCCGCCCAGGCGGCGACCTCTCGCTCCAGCGGCCCCGCGCCGGCGATCACGAGCGGTACGCCCACACCGCCGTCGGCGGCGATCTCGTCCCACGCGGCCATGAGCAGCCGCACGCCCTTGGCCTCCGCCAGCCGACCGAGGTAGAGCAGGTGCTCACCGGCGCCCGCCCGGGAAGCACCCGGGTCGGGAACGAAGTTGTGCTTCACCGCCAGCCGTTCGGCCGGCATGCCCGCCCGCACCAGGACGTCGCGCTGTGCCGCCGAGATGCAGAAGAACCGCTCCACCCCGGACCACCAGCGCCGCCGGTTGACCGACAGGCTGACCGCGAGCGGCACCGTCGCCAACCGGGAGTTCCGGTAGCAGCCGTGCCGGACCGCGGGCAGCGGCGTGGAGCCGACGCACTCGGTGCACGGCCGACCGTCCCGCTGCAGGGTGCCGGGCGGACAGACCTGGGTGTAGTTGTGCAGCGTGGCGACGGCGGGAACACCGGCGTCGGCGCAGGCGGCCAGTACCGCCGGCGACAGCAGCGGGAAGACGTTGTGGACGTGCACCACGTCCGGTCGCTCGGCGCGGAGCCGGGCGGAGAGCTCCGCGCGGACCGCCGGGTTCCACGGCACCAGCAGCGGAACCGCGGCCTTGCCCCGCAGGGACAGGCCGGCGATGTCGTCGCTGCGCCGTTCGAACACCCCGACCCGGTGGCCGGCTCCGCGCAGCAGCGCCACCTCCTGGTCGACGACGTTGTTCTCCCCGCTCGGCTGCGCCGAGGCGTAGCGGTTGTGCACCACGAGGACGTGCATGGTCAGGTCACCTCCGATCTCCGGGCCCACCGCGGAACGCTCGGCCGCGGGGCTTCGGGCGTTGCGGGGGCAGTGGCAGTGGCAGTGGCAGTGGTGGGTACCGCCAGCAGTGAGGCGGCCACGGCCAGGTGCAGCAGGTACGGCGAGGCGTCGCCCAGTCCGGCCTCGGTGTACGACGCGATCGCGCAGTAGCTGATCAGGAAGATCGCGCAGGCCCTCGACAGCGACGGCGGCCGCAACAGTGCGACGCCGCCCAGCACGATGATCACCGCTGCCACCAGGACGATGCCCAGTACGCCCTGCTCGTGGTAGACGGCCAGCCAACTGTTGTCGATCGGCAGCCCGCCGAACGACTTGTCGCCCAGCCCCACGCCGAAGAGTTCCTCCGAGGTCGTCCGGGGCGCCGACAACAGGGCGTCCCAGACCTTGGCCCGACCGGTCAGGCTGGCGAAGTTCTCCCGGCTCTGCCCGCGCAGGAACCACGCCTGCAGCGCAGAGCCGAACCCGACCGCGGCCACGGCGGCGCACAGGACCGCCCAGGCGAAGATCCGGCGGGCGGCGGCGCTGGTGAGGATCAGCGAACTGATCGCCAGGGCGAGCCCGATGAGCAGTCCGAGCGTGGCGGTCCGGGTGTGGGTCAGCGCGAGCAGGACGAGGGCCGGCACGATCACCACGGCCGCGCTGCCCTTGTTGGTCCGGCGGCCCAGCACCAGCAGCACCGTGAGCCCGATGATCACCGCGGCGTACTGGCCGATCTGCGGCGGGGTGAGCGGCCACAGCGCGCCGACCAGCCGGCCTCCGTAGAGCTCGGGCATGGCGGCACCCGGCGAGAGGACCGCACCGACGGCGACCGAGCCGAGGACCGCGAAGTACATCCGGATGTGGTGCCGGACGAACGTGGGGCCGCCGTCCCACCAGCGGGTGAGCAGCCACAAGGTGGCGACGAAGAGGGCCAGTCGGGCACAGCGGAAGAGTGCGCCGAACCCCGATCCCAGGCTGGCGCTGGAGACCACGCTCAGCACCAGCAGCAGGGTGAGCAGGAACACGTAGGAGCTGGGACGGAACCGCAGCCGGGGGTTGACCACGAGCGCCAGCGCGAACGCGGCGACCAGCGATCCCATGGTGACCATCTGGATGAGGGAGCGGGGCAGCGGGAGGATGGTCTCCGCGCCGGCGGAGCCGAGCGTGTTGAGGATCAACAGTCCCCACACGACCCCGACGAGCTTCGGCGTGCGGTCCACGGACACCTCAATCACCGTCCCGCGTCGGGAAGGTGCTGCCCGCGTCCTGCCGGTACGGGGCGCCCCGCCACTGTTCGGCGTCGAGCACCTTGCTGGGGTCGTGGACGACGAACTTCCACGTCCCGCGGTAGACGTTGTTCCGCCAGCGGTTCCCCTGGGTCCCGGTGATGGCTTCGGCCACCCGATGGCCCTGGTACGGAGACCAGTCCGGATAGGTGCCGTAGTTGGCCAGCACCCCCATCCGGTCGCACTTCTCCGTACAACCGACGGCGGACTTGTCCAACACGAAGCGGTTGTCGTGGATGTCCACCCGCTGGGTCTTCCAGCGGCAGTCGGCGTAGAGCGGTGCACGGGCGATCGCCGGCTGGACGCAGCGGTCGACGTCCTTCACCAGCAAGGTGCACTCGCCGGAGGAGGTGTTGGCCGGGCTGTTGCAGAACCGGTCGGCGTTCTCCCACAGGGTGATGCCGGACCAGTTGTCCTCCAGCACGTTGCGATAGATCTCGATCCTGTCCGTACGGGCCGGGATCCGCGGCTCGCCACCGGACTCGGACACGTAGACGGTCGCGAACGGAAAGTCATCGCCGTCTTCGGCGTAACGGCGTCCTTCGACCAGGTTGTTGCGGCGGATCGTGTTGCGCCGGACGACCGCGTTGTAGCTGGTCTCGTAGATCAGCGCGGCACCGTCGTTGTCCTCCAGCAGGTTGTCCTCGATGCGGAAGTCGTTGTTGTTGGTGTCCGCCCACAAGCCGGCTCCGCGATTGTCGTGCACCCAATTGCCCCGCACGTCGGCCCCGTTGACGGCCCAGAACTTGACGCCTCCGCTACAGCCGCACTCCGGTTGCCGTCGTTCCCAGTCGTCCGTGTTGTTGCCCACGATCTCGTTTCCCTCGACCACCAGACCGCTGATGCCGCCGGCGGCCTGGTACGCGTTCATGCCGTACTGGCCGTTGTTCCGGAGACAGTTGGCGCGGACCAACTGGCGGGCACCGGCCATCAGCCCGGCGCCGGAGTTGTTCTGGACCGTCGTGTGCTCGATCACCCATCCGTCGGCCGAGTCGTGGTTGACCACGCCCTCGTTGTGCGGGGCGGCGAACCCCTGCACGGTCAGATGGCGGATGGTGACGTCGCGGGCGGTGCCGCCGAACGCGTACTGGCTGGCCCTCCCGCCGTCGAGCACCGCACCCGGCGCGCCGAGGTAGTGGTTCCCCTCCTTGGAGATCACCTGGGCGTAACGGTCCGGTTCGAGCCGGTGCGTGCCCGGCCCGAGCCAGAAGGTCGTGTGCGGCGGGCTGCTCATGGTCTTCGCGGCCAGGTCGCCGGGCACCGCGGGATCGATCCTCACCGCGCCCGCCGGCGGTTCGGCGGGTCCCGCCACGGGCTCGGCGCACACCCGGGCCACGGACGTGGACGGCGCGGCGGTCGGCTTGGGCCGGGCGTCCGACGCGCCCTCGCAGCCGGTCGCCACCAGCACGGTCAGCACCAGCGGAGCCGCCGGCCATGCCCGGTGCCGCCACTCGATCCCCACGTGTCCCCCTAGCCGTTGAACCCGAGCACGGTGATGAACTCCTGCTCGTCGTCGACGAAGCCGGTGCCGACCAGCGTCGTGGCCGGCTCCTTGCGCCCGAAACCGGGGGAGTACCAACCCAGCGGCGGATGGCTCTCGCCGCGGTGCGCCCGCCACTCCAGCTGCCCGGGCAGGTCGAGCACCGCGGAGCGGCCCTCGCCGTCCCGGACCCAGCTGAGCACCGCACGGTGCCCCGCCAGCTCCGTGGTGACGGCCGGGCCGAGGTGGAACGCCAGACGCACGGACCGACGCGGGCCGCGCACCTCGTCGACCACCCGGAGCTCACGGTTCGCGGCCGTCAGCTCCACCCGGCGGAGGTGGACGGAGCGCGGGTAGCCGTCGTGCTCGGCCCACCAGCGGCCCCCCTTCTCCTCGGACGCGTCCGCGAGCAGGACCCGGCTGCGGGCCTGCCGGAGCCACAGGAACGGACCGCCGGAGACGGACTGGTCGGCACCGTCCAGTTGCAGGGTGTTGTGCCCGAGGGTCGACCGGAAGTACTGCCGCCACTCGGGCTGTCCGTGGTAGCAGTACGTTCCCGGGTCGGCGAGCACGTCGACCCCGTCGTGCCGGACCTCCAGGGACAGCGCGTCCGCGTGTGCGTGGGCGGCGATGGACAGGAACCCGTGCGGGCCGCCGTCACAACGGCACCAGATCTCCCCCGGACCGCGCAGGATGGTCAGGCCTGCGTCGGGGAAGTGCGCCGGTCGGCTCGCCGGACGGGCCCAGCCCGTCGTGACGGGCCGGATGAGCGGGGCCAGCAGCGGCGTCCGCACATCGGTACCGGTCACCTCCGGCCACCAGGCCAGCCGCCCGAACACGGCCTCCCCGGTGGCCAACAGGGAACCCCAACGGTCGGTGCCCGCGCCGTCCAGGACCAGACCGTGCCCGTCGTCCGAGTCCCCCTGGCGGGGCGGCCGAAGTCTGCCGTCCACGACGGCGGCGAGCGCATCGGTCATCCGCAACAGCACCAGCCGGACCGTGGCGGGGACCGGCACGCCGGCGGCGTCCGCCTCCGCCACCGCGGCCAGCCCGAGCTCCAGCACCAGCCCGTGGTACTCGGTGGCCAATTCGCGGTTGAGACCGGAGCCGAAGGTGTTGCTCCGCAGGTGCCGGTCCAGCAGCCGCATCGCATCCGCACGCCAGCGCGCCGAATCGGGAAACCAGCCGAACGCGCAGGCCGCCGCGAACTGCCCGGCCGCCTCGGCGATCACGTGGTTGTTCGCCGAGGACCCACGGCTGGGAAAGGCGGCCAGCCAACGCTGGTGGTGCCAGATCTGCTCCAGCGCCACCGGGTTGTCCTCGAACAGCCCGGCCGCCCCCGACCAGCCGTCGAGCAGCCGACGGACCCACACCCAGGACAGCAGCCGGATCCCCAACTCGATGCCACTGGTCCAGTGCACCCCGCGCATCGGCGCGTTCGCCGCCCACCACGACCGCAGGTGCTCGGCCACGCGCTCGGCGTACCGCTCGTTCCCGGTGACCGCATAGGCGCCGGCGAGCACGGTCAGGTACTGGTGCCGGGACAGCTCCCAGATCTGCTTGACGTCCCCGATCGCCTCCTCGTTCCGGTACGGCACGTCGAAGGCGTAGCCCCACGGCGCCCGGCGCCCGGTCTTCGGGTCGTGGCACCAGTCCGGATCGACCAGGTCCTCCCGCTCCACCCCGAAGTACTCGACGCGCCCCGCCATCAACCGGTCCGCCTCGGCGACGAGGCGCTTCGCGGCGTCCGGCGGCACCCCGTCGACCGTCCCCGCGGGCAACACCGCGGTGAACGCGGCACCGGTCACGCGCGGACAGACCGGCTGCGCCGACCGCCACCGCCGCCTGCGCACCGCGTCGCCCACCCTGCCGGCCACCTCCTGCGGCCCCATCCGGGAGAGCCGCCGCAGGTACCAGCCCGCGCCCATGGTCATCGGCCCCTCGCCAGGGTCACCGGCGCGCCGCTCACCAGGCTGGTCCGTACGGCGAGGGTGGCCGCCGTGGTGGCGACCAGCGACTCCAGCGGCACCGGCATCGGCCCGCCGGTCCGCACGGCCTTGACGAACGCGGCCAACTCGGCGGACTGGCCCTTGTCCCGGGCCTTGGGCAGCCGTGAACTGACCCACCGCTTGCGTCCGTACACCGAGGCGCGGACGAAGTCGTCGAGCCGCAACGCGCGGCCGTCGGCGACCAGGTCCAGCGTCTCCTTGGGGAACCCCGACGGGCCGGAGGTGACGTAGCTGAGGGTGGCGGTGGACCCGTCCGGGTAGTCCAGCACGACCTGGAGGTCCTCGTTGCCGGGCGTGGCGACCGCGTACACCGATGTCGGATCGGCATCGAGCAGCCAGCTCGCCGTGTCGACGAAGTGTCCGCCCTCACCGGCGAACCGCGTTCCCTCGGTGCTCTGCTGGAGGTACCAGCTGCCGTGCTGCAGCCGGCCCGCATTGACCAGGTAGCGGAGGCTCGCCGGACCGGTCCGGGCGCCGAACTGCTTCCGGGCCTCCTGCAGCAGCGGTGCGAAACGGCGGTTGAAGCCGACCTGCAGCCGGTCGTTGCCGGATTCCTCCACCGCCGCGAGCACGCCGGCGAGCTCCTCCTCGGTGAGCGCCAAGGGCTTCTCCACGAACACCGTCTTGCCAGCCAGCAGTGCCTTCCGGGTCAGCTCCGCGTGCGAGCTGTGCCGGGTGACCACGAACACCGCGTCGACGGACGGGTCGCCGAGCACGGCGTCCAGGTCGGTGGTCGCCCGGGCGAAGCCGAACTTCCGCTGGGCGTTGGTCGCGGACAGCGCCGTCGTGGTGACGACCGTCGACAGCTCGACGCCGTCGCGCTGCGCCAGGTGCGGCAACAGCATCGACGTGGCGTAGTTCCCCGCCCCGACGAACGCCAGGCGGACCGGAGCCCTCCCGGACCGGGCCGGGGCGGGCACCGACGTGCCGCGGCGCACCGCGGGCACCGCCACCGAGGGCGCCTCCGCTTCCCCTTCCTCCACGGCCTCGGGGTAACGGAACAGCACCGCCACGGCCTTCAGCTCGCCGTCCTTCAGCCGCTGGTACGTCTTGACGGCGTCCCCGAAGTCGGCGACGTGCGAGACCAGGGGCTCCACGTCGACGTTGTCGCGGGCGAGGAGGTCGAGGAAGCAGGCCAGGTTACGCCGCTCGGTCCACCGCACGTAACCGATGGGGTAGTCGCGCCCCTCCAGCTCGTACTCCGGGTCGTAACGCCCGGGCCCGTAGCTGCGGGAGAACCGGACGTCGAGCTCCTTCTCGTAGTACGCGTTCCAGGGCAGGTCGAGGCGGCACTTGCCGATGTCGACGACCCGGCCGCGGTCACGGCTCAACCGGGCGGCCAGCTCGACGGGCTGGTTGCTGCCACCACCGGCGGCCAGGTAGACCTGGTCCACGCCGAGACCACCGGTGATTTCCGCCACGGAGTTCTCCACGGCCGCGGAGGCGGGATCGCCGCAGGCCTCGGCCCCCAGGCGCTCGGCGAGCTCACAGCGCGCCGGATCGGGGTCGACCCCGATGACACGGACCCCCGAGGCGACCAGCAGCTGCACCACCAGCTGCCCGATCAGCCCGAGGCCGATGACCAGCGCCACCTCGCCGAGTTGGGGCTCACCACGGCGAACGCCCTGCAGGGCGATCGACCCCACGGTGCCGAAGGCCGCGTGCTGCGGCGCGAGACCGTCCGGGACCCGGGCGTAGAGGTTCTTCGGCACCCAGTTCAACTCGGCGTGCAGGGCGTGCTCGTTGCCGGCGCAGGCCACGAGGTCACCGACCGCCACGTCGTCGATCCCGGGACCGACCTGCTCGACCACCCCGCACAGCGAGTAGCCCAGCGGCGTGTACGAGTCCAACTGGTTGATCACCTTGCGGTAGGTGGCCGACATCCCGTTGGTGGCCACGCTCTGCATGACCTTGGCCACCTGGTCCGGTCGCGAGCGGGCCTTACCCAGCATCGACATGCCGGCCTCGGACACCTTCATCAGCTCGGTGCCGGTGGAGATCAGCGAGTAGGCGGTGCGCACCAGCACGCCGCCCGGCTTGCACCCCGGTACCGGCACGTCGAGCACTGCCAGCTCGCCGCTCTTGTAGTTCTGTACAACCTGTTTCACCCGAAGTCCCCTTGCTTCTCAGGCGTCATCTACGCCGTCAGGCGCGCGCTCTGGTCGGACCCGGAGGTCGCGCCGCGGTACCAGTACTCGAGGGTCAGCACATGCCAGAGGTGCTTGGAGAAGTCCCGCTGCCCGGCCGCGTCCTCGGCGACCATGCGCGCCAGCGCGTCGCGGCGCAGGAGTCCGGAGCGGACGAGCAGGCCGTCGTGCACCACCTCGCGCACCAGCGGGGCGAGGTCCCGGCTCATCCAGGCGCGCAGCGGTGCGCTGAACAACCCCTTGGGCCGGTACACGATCTCCCGGGGCAGGACCGAGCAGGCCGCCTCCTTCAGGACGGCCTTCCCCTGCCGTCCGACGATCTTGCGATCGCCCGGCACCGCGAACGCCGCCTTGACCACTTCGACGTCCACGTACGGCACCCGCACCTCGGTCGACGCGGCCATGCTCGACCGGTCCGTGTAGGCGAGGTTCAGGCCCGGCAGGAACATGCGCGCGTCGCCCAGGCACATGCGGTTGACGAAGTCGTCGAGGTCGTTGTCCTGATAGACGTCCGCGTGCTCGGTCAGCACGTCCTCGACGGTCCCGGCCAGATCCGGATCGACCAGGGAGAGCAGTTCCTCCTGGTCGTACATGGTGTAGCTGCGCCGGAACGCGGTCTCCTCCGGAAGGTCGGCGAAGGACAGGAACCGCTTCGCGAAGCGCACCGAACGGTATCCCCGGCGGGCCGAGGCCACCGGCAACCGGTCCACCGTCGCGGACAGGCCGCGGCGCAGCGGCCGGGGGACGCGCTGGTAGCGCAGCGCGATCAGGTTGGCCAGGTGCTTGCGGTAACCGGCGAACAGCTCATCGGCCCCCATGCCCGAAAGCAGCACCTTGATCCCCGCTTCCCGGGCGGCCGAGCAGATCAGGAACGTGTTGATGGCGGCGGGATCGCCGATCGGCTCGTCCAGGTGGTACGTCATCTGCGGCAGCAGGTCGAGCACGTTCGGAGCGATCTCGATCTCGTGCAGGTCCACGCCGAACCGCTCGGCCACCCGCCGGGCGTAGCGGAGGTCGTCCGGCATCGCCTCGAACCGGGCGTCCTCGGCGCGGAAGCCGATGGTGTAGGCCGAGATGCCGGGACGGTCGCGGGCCGCCAGCGCGGTCAGATAGCTGGAGTCCAGACCGCCGGAGAGGAAGGTCGCCACGGGTACGTCGGAGAGCAGGTGGCGCCGGGTCGACTCCTCGACGACGGCGGCGATGTCCGGTTGCTCGCCGGCCAGGGCCCGCTCCCTCCCCTCGGCGGCGACCTCCTTCAGGTGCCAGAACCGACCGCGCTCCACCCGACCGTCGGGGCGGCACCGCAGCCAGCTGCCCGGCGGCAGCTTCTCCGCCTCGCGGAACGCGCACCGCGAGTCGGGAACCCAGTAGTACAGCAGGGAGGCCACCAGAGCCGCGTGGTCCACCTGCAGCGAGCCACCGGTCACGGCGGCGAGCGCCTTCAGCTCGGAGGCGAACACCAGCCCTCCGTCCCGGCGGACCAGGAACAGCGGCTTGATCCCGAGCTGGTCGCGGACGAGCACCAGGTCACCGGTCCGCTCGTCGAAGACCCCGAACGCGAACATGCCGCGCAACCGGGGCAGACACTCCGTGCCCCAGCGACGCCAGGCCTCCAGGACCACTTCGGTGTCGGAGGTCCCGCGAAAGCGCACCCCGGCCGCCGCCAGTTCGGCCCGCAGTTCGGGCGCGTTGTACAGCTCGCCGTTGTACGTCAGGGCGAGGCCGTCCGAGACCATCGGCTGGGCACCGGTCTCGGACAGGTCCACGATGGCCAGTCGGCGGTGCCCGAGGTGCACCTCGCCGTCGCCGACCGGATGGCTGTACCGCCCCGTCCCGTCCGGACCGCGGTGGGCGAGGGTGTCGGTGAGCCGGTCGGTCACCGCCTTCCCGTCCGGCCACCGGTACGTGCCTGCGATGCCACACATGTCCTACCGCACCTCCTGGTCGCTGTCCGGGACGCGTCCCGCCCACATCGGCAGCCGTTCCGTCAGCCGCCGGCCCGCCCCGTACGGTCGGGCCGTCCGATCGTCCTGCTCCCTCAGCGCGGTGAGCAGCCCGTCCCACAGGGTGCCGTCGGTCCGGTCCCGCGGATCGGGGTCGACCAGCACCACACCGATCACCGCGATCCGCTGGTCCGCGAGCTGCCGTGCCACGGTGTGCAGCCACGCGGCGCTGCCGTGCCCGGCGCGCACCACCAGCACGGTCCGCGTGCCGAGGTGATGGAGGTCCGTCCACGCGGTGCCGGGCGCCACCGATCCGACGCCGAGCCGTCGTTCCTGCCGCGACACGGTCGCAGCACGTTCGGCATCGACCACGAGGGGGTCCCCCGGCTTCGCGCCCCGCCGGGAGAGTTCCGTGCCGGGCAGGGCGTCGATGACGGCCACGGGCCCGTCCGGTTCCACCGCCCGCGCGAGGTCCAGGGCGATGGCGCCCGCGCTGCGCGCACACCCCAGCTCCAGCAGCGACATGGGCTCTGCGGAGTTGCGGAAGGTACGGGCCAGGGACGTGGTGAGCCGTGCCCGTGCCGTCCGGACGTGCCGGCGTCGCCAGGGCGCCGCCGAACGGCTGGGCAGCTCCGCGACGATCGAGGCACCGAGGTTCGCTGCGATCTCCCGGCGCAGCACGGGGCGGTCCGCCACCACCGTGCTGACCGCCGCCACCGCGAGGCCGAGGACGAGACCGAGGACGGAACCGATCGCCGCGTTGGTGGCAGCGGCCTTGGGCAGGGAGTGCCGCACCGCGCGCGGTGCGTCCACGATCTGCGTACCGGCGATGAGGTGGGGCGTACCGATGTGCGCCTCCGCGGCGCGCTTGCTGAAGTCGGTGATCCGCGAGGTGAGTTCGGCCCGACGCGCGAAGAGCGACTCCAGGTCGGCCGATGCCTTCGGCCCGTCCTTCGGCGTTCCGTCCCCGATCTCCTTGTTGATCCGGTCCAGCTCGCCCTGCATCCGGTCACGTTCTTCGAGCAGGCTCTTGGCCTCTGCGTTCGCGGCTTCCCGGATCCGTCTCACGTGGTCCGCCATGAACGCCCGGGCCAAGGCCTCGGCGCGGGTCACCGCTTCCGCGTCGCTGTCGCCCGTCACGTTGATCTGCAGCAGGTTGTTGGTCAAACCGAGGCCCTCGTACTCCTCCATGAAGTCAGCGGGCTTCTCGTTTGACTTGAGGGATTTCAAGGCGCTGCTGGCGATCCGCGTGGTCTGCAGGAGTGCGACGTCGGTGCGGATCAAGGTTCCCGGATCGTTCGGTTGGTCCTGTTCATGGGCGACCAACACCTTGGTCACCGCGGTCGGCGGTGGCGGCAGCAGGATCGCCGAGGCAGCACCGAGGAGCAGTCCCAGCAGCGCCACGGAGCACCAGAGGCGCCGTCGCCTCCGCACCGCCACGATCAGCGCCTGCAGGTCCAACAGGGGAGCGGCGGCGGCCGACGGTTCGGCAGTCGTCCTCGTCGTCACCCCGTACCTCCCGTCGCGTCCGTGCCGGCCGCCAGAGCCGGCACGGCGTCGGCCCGGGAAGAACCGCCGGACCGCCCCGGACGGGCCCAGACCGTGCCGGCGAGGACGACGCCGACGATCTCGTGCGTGGCGTCCGCGCACGCCCCGGCGATGCCGGAGAGCTCCGCGGCGGTCCAGCTGCCCGCGCTGAGCACGATCAGGACGCCCGCCTCGTCGTTGCGGTCCGGCACCATCGGCTGGGACACCGAGACCTCGACCACCCGGAGCGCGGGGCGTCCCCCGTCGGGAGAGTCCGGGGAGGGGATGCCGTCGGCCTCGGCGGAGAGCCGTCCGGCCGCCCGCCGTGCGATCTCGTCGCCGTCCGGAACGACGACCAGAAGCCCTCCGGGGGAGAGGAGTTGGTCCCGGAGACGGGCGCACACCCTCCGGTAGCGGATCTGTCGACCGGCTTCGTCCCCGGCCCTCTGCGGGGTGGGCGTGTCCCACCGGACGTCGAGGCCGAGCAGTCGGCGCCCCCAGGCCCGCGGGCCGCGTTCCTTCGGCCGGTGCGCGAGCCGTTCGGTGGGCACCTGGACGCTGCCCAGCATCACCGCTCCCAAGGCCGCGGCGATCTCCGGTTCGGTGCGCAGCCGGCGACTCATCCGCGCGGCGGTGAGGTGGCTGATCGCCGCGACCAGGAAGAAGAGCAGCGCTCCGGCAATGATGAGCTGTGTCTTCGTCGGCGGTGTCTTGTCGGTCGGCCGCACCGCCGGTCCCATGACGACCATGTCGGCCTTGTGGGCGCCGGGATCGACCTGGTCCAGTTTGCTGACGGCCTCCTGCAGCGCGGTGCGCAGCTTCGCCAGTTCGGTCCGCGTCTGCACGCTCTCCACGGTCCGTCCCGGGTCGGTCGCATCCGCCAGTTCGCTGATCTTGCGACTGGTCTGCGTCACCAGTTGCCGCAGCGCCTCGGGTTGTGCCGTGGCCTTGGGGTCGGCACTGGTGCCCACGAGTTGTGCGGCGAAGACCACGAACTGACTAGCCACCTGGTCGGAGAGCTGCTGCGCGTGCTCCGGGGTGTCGGCCGTGCCCGAGATCTTGATGATGTTTCCTTCGGTGGCTTTGGCCGTCACTTGTTCCCGCAGTTCGTTCCCGCTGACCCCGACCCATCGAAGGGCGGCGCCCGAGCGGTCGATCACCACCGAACTGGTCGCGATCTCCGCCTGGGTCAGCAGCTCGCGCTCCTCCCACGTCCCCGGCAACAGCACCGATGCCGACGTCGTGTAACGCGGCGGGAACAGCGATGAGGCGCCGTAGCCGACGAGCGCGCCCATCACGGTGAAGAGGGTCAGGAGCCGCCAACGCCGGCGGATAATCCGCCCGATCGTGACCAGGCGTATCGTGTCATCGCTCAACGGCGCGGCCTCTTCCCCGCCCGCACCGGCGAGCCCGCCGATACGGGGGAGTGGCCACGGCAGGCGGCGGCATAAGCGTTGAGCAGGGATTGCTGGGAGTTCTTCCAGGAGAGCGGCCCGTTGATCCTTTCCTCGCCGATCTTGCCCATCTCCGCGCGCTTCTCCGGGTCGTCCAGCAAGCGGGCGACGAGTTCCGCGAATGCGGACTCGTCGTTGGCTGGTGCGTAGACGGCGGCGTCGCCGGCGGAGACACGCGCTTCCCGGAGGTCGAACGAGACGATCGGACGGCCCATCACCATGTATTCCAGGACCTTGTTCATGGTGGACACGTCGTTGAGCGGATTGTGCGGGTCGGGGGAGAGGCACACGTCCGCGGTGGACAGGTAGCGCACCAGGTCGGCGTCCGGAACGCGCCCGGTGAACTGCACCTGGTCCGACAGCCCGAGCTGTCGGGACAGCTCCACCATCGCGTCGAAGGTGTCGCCGGCGCCGACGAACACCGCGTGCCAGTCGGTCCGTCCGCACTCGTCGCGGAGTTTCGCGAGCGCCCGCAAGGCGTAGTCGACACCGTCCTGAGGGCCCATCACACCGAGGTAACACAGCAGATGGGGCTTGCCGCGCTTCAGCTCCGGCTCGGGCGGTACGGGGTGGAACCGCGTGGTGTCGGGTGCGCTGCGCACCACGAAGACGTCGTCCGGACGCCGACCGCCCCGGCGCACCGCGACGTCCCGGTAGCTCTCGTTCGTGGCGAGCACGACGTCCGAGGCCCGGTAGGTGAGCCGTTCCAGTGCGCACACGGCGCGGTAGAGCAGGTCCTTGCCGCGGTCGAACCGGGAGAGGTACAGCTCGGGCACCAGGTCGTGCTGGTCGAAGACGAACCGCGCTCCGCGTCGCTTGAGCCACAGCGCCGGCAGGAACAGGAGGTCGGGCGGGTTGCAGGCATGGACCACGTCGACCGGGCCCACCTTCCGGGCCAGCCGAAGGGTGTGCCACAGGGCCGATCCGTACTCCTGGAGGTAGCCCGCGGGCCCGCCGGTGGCGGCGCGCAACGGGTAGCGGTGGATCCGCACCCCGTCGATCTCCGCCTCCGGTTCGGTGTCCCGCTTGGTTCCCCGGGGACAGATGACGTGTACCTCCCAGCCTGCGTCACGCAGGGTCGTGCACTCCTGCCACACCCGTCGGTCGAAGGGCACCGACAGGTTTTCCACCAGGATCAGTGCGCGCCGGCCGGGCCGGTCGCTCCTGGTCGTGTCACCAAGCAAGGCCTATGTATCCCGGTTCGGTCCGACGCTTCTCGGCGTCGGGAAGGCGGATGAGATCGATGATCACTGGACCGTCACCATGGGGCAGGGCCGCCAGCACGGCCGGATCCGCGGTTCCGACCAAGCACACCTCGGAGTGTGCGAGTACGTCGTCGACGGAGTCCGCGAGCAGTTGCGCGAGGTGCGGCAGCCGCGTCTCGATGTACTCGCGGTTCGCTCCGAGCAGCCGGGAGAGGCTGACGTTGGCGTCGTGGATCCGCAGGTCGTAGCCCTTGCCGAAGAGTCTTTCGGCCAGTTCGACGAGCGGGCTCTCCCGGAGGTCGTCGGTCCCGGGCTTGAAGGACAGCCCGAAGAGTCCCACCCGACGCTTCCCGGTGCGTTCGACCAGCTCCACCGCGCGCTGCAGGTGATCGGCGTTGGAGGGCAGCACATGGGAGAGGATGGGCACCGAGACGTCGGCCCGCTGCGCCGCGTGCACCAGGCTCCGCAGGTCCTTGGGCAGGCAGGAGCCGCCGAAGGCGAAGCCGGGCCGCAGATAGGCGGGGCTGATGTTCAGCTTGCGGTCGGCCAGGAACACGTCCATCACCTGGTGCGAGTCCACCCCCAGCGCCTGGCACACCGCACCGAGCTCGTTGGCGAAGCCGATCTTGAGACCGTGGAACGCGTTGTCCGCGTACTTGATGGCCTCGGCCGTCGGAACCGGCACCCGGAACACCTCGCCGGGCAGGCCGTCGTACAGCGCGGCCACCGCATCGCCGCTCGCCCGGTCGAGCTCGCCGATGACCGTCTTGGGCGGGTCGAAGAAGTCCCGCACGCTCGTGCCCTCCCGCAGGAACTCCGGGTTGACCGCGACTCCCACGTCCACCCCGGCGGTGCCGCCGACGTACTTCTCCAGGATCGGCACCAGCAGGTTCAGACAGGTGCCGGGGAGCATGGTGCTGCGGAACACGACGGTGTGCCGCCCACCCCGCTCGGCCAGCGCGGCGCCGATCTCTTCGGTGACCCGCTCCAAGTACGTGGTGCACAAGCTGCCGTTGGGCTCCGACGGGGTGCCCACGCAGACCAGCGACACCTCGCTCTCCGCGATCGCCTCGCGGACGTCGGTCGTGGCACGTAAGGCCCCGGTCCCCACGACTTCGGCGATGAGCTCGCCGATGCGCTCCTCCACCACCGGTGCCTTGCTGTCGTTGACCAGGTCGACCTTCACCTGGTTCACGTCCACGCCGATGACTTCGTGGCCCATGCTGGCCAGGCACGCGGCCGACACGCAGCCCACGTAGCCCAGTCCGAAAACGCTGACCCTCACGACCCGTTCCTCCCCCCAGGCAGGCCCTTCCGGCCTGCGTTCCGAGTACCTGCCGGTCCACGGCCCTCGTGCATCAGTAGGCCCCCTGCCCGTAGAGCACCGCACGGAGCGTCTTCCACAAGATCACTGTGTCCAGAGCGAGTGACCAGTCCTCCACGTACCGCAGGTCCAGCCGGACCGCTTCCTCCCAGGAGAGGTCGCTGCGTCCGCTGATCTGCCACAGACCGGTGAGTCCGGGCTTGACCAGCAGCCGTCGCCGGATGTCCGGGCCGTACGCGGCGGACTCCTCCGGTAAGGGAGGACGCGGCCCGACCAGTGACATCGATCCGGTGAGCACGTTGAAGAGCTGCGGCAACTCGTCTATCGAGTACCGGCGCAACACTCCTCCGACCCGGGTCACCCGCGGATCCTTGCGGAGCTTGAACAGCAGGCCGGCACCCTCGTTGCGGTCCTCCAGTTCGGCACGGGCCCGATCCGCATCGGCGACCATGGTGCGGAACTTGAGGATGGTGAACTCGCGACCGTCCTTGCCGACCCTGCGCTGGCTGTAGAACGCCCCGCCCCGACTGTCCATCAGCACCAGCAGCGCGACGAACACCATGAGCGGTGCGAACAGCACCAGCAGGATCGCCGCGCCGATCCGGTCGACGACCCCCTTGATCGCCCTGCGCCCCCCGGTGAAGGTCGGCATGCTGACCCGCAGAAGGGGGATTCCGAGCACCGCGTCGATGTGCAGGCGCGGGCCGGCCACCTCCATCAGTACGGGGGCCACGACCATCTCGGCGTCGCTCCCTTCGAGGTTCCAGGCCAGCCGCTGCAGCCGGTCCGGTGACCAGTGCGGGTCCGGTGTGATCGCAACGACGCGGTAGCCGTCACGGCGGACGTGCTGGGCGACGTCGGAGAGCCGGCCGATGATCGGCACCCCGTCGACCTGGTCACCGTCGAGCCCGATCTCTTCCGTGGCGCACACCCCGTCCACCCGCCAACCGAGGTGGGGGAACTTACGGGTCCGGGTGATCAGGTCGTGCACGGTCGCCGTGCTGCCGGCGGCGAGCACCGACCGCAGGCACCTGCCTTCCTTCCGCTGCTTGTGCAGCCAGAGACGCAGCACGTACCGCGCGGTCATGGTGACGAGCGCGATCGCGGGGATCGCGACGAAGATCCAGAGCTTGATGTTGCGCGAGGTGAGGGCGATTCCCCCGAGGGCCAGTACGACGGTGGCGGCGAAGAGGGAGCGTCCGAGTCGACGGAACTCCTCGGCACCCTGGCCGAGCACGGCCGGGGCCCATGACCGGGTCACCGCGAGCGCCGTCAGCACCAGGAGTTCGGTGCCGAAGGCGAGGATTCCCCACTTCTCGTGCCAGTTGGCCGCGTCCCGGGCCCCGAAGAAGTTGCCGATCGTCGCCACCACGAAGGCGGTGGCCACGGTATCGCTGATGATCACGGTACGGCGGTACCGCTGTTCCCAGTCGATCGTGGGCTGGCTGATTGTCCCGCTCGTCTGGTGCTCACGCGTTGACGGAAACGGGCTGACAAGTCCCCCTTGCCGCACAGAACCCCCCAGGTCCCCAGTGGTTCGACGCATTCGCCGCGCACTGTTGCTTCCCCCCCCGGGAGGCGCCTGCCTCCCGCACCGCTCCTTTCCGCAGGGGCATTCGCCCCCCGTACGACGTCCAGCCGTGACCGCACCGCGCGAACGACCCGTGACGACGGCAGTGACTCACGAGTCCTGCCAGGCCATCCCCAGTCGCCTGCGATGAGCGGAACCGCAGGAGCCTCCGGTGCTCCCCGCACCCGAGGCTCTTGTTCGGGCACCAGGAATTGATCGCCTCGCGTCCGACGCCCGAAGGAGACTTCCTGTTTTCCGTGGCGCCGTACCTAAAGATCATTAATGGTCGCCTCGTGCCCGAACGGCTGAAGCACCGTCAATCTAGACCATGCGGAGCGGTGTTGGAGAGAGGATGTGTGTAATTTGTGCGCAAGCTTTGAGACAAGATCCACGAGTCGTTGACCAACAATGCGCCCTTGACGCCCCCATGCGGTGCAGCTGTGTCGCATGATCCGCAACTCGCTTTGTGTTCAACCTTGTTGGTTGAGCATTCAAGAGGGAAGTGATCGTTCCGAGGGCCACTCGTGTGTCGTGGCGCCGCTCCGGAGAAGAGGGGCGGCAACCGGGTTCCATGGCACGGAACAAGATCGATGTGTACGTCTGGTGCCCGTGGTCGCATGGGGCCTTCACCGCATTTCCGATTCCCGGGAACGAGGTGCGATCAGGGAGCCGGACGGGAGGAGGGGTACCGCGGAAAGGAGTCCCGTCCCCTCGAAAACGCGGGTTGGCGTTCTTCGCGGCGGACGAGTGCGTGAACGGCACCCGCCGTCAGCCCCGCCACCGCTCATTGCCCCGATCGGGTGGGACGCGGCGCGTCGACCCAGCCGGCGGGCACCCCGTGGCGAAGGAACCGGTGAGGGAGCCGAGACGTCCTGCGGATCCCCGAGGGTCGCGCGGGCCGTCCGCGCGGCGCAGTCGTTCCCCATGGGAGGTAGTTTCGATGATGCACGTCCGACGTGGTCTCGCAGTGGTGGTTGCGGCCGGAGCGGTGGTGGCCGGCGGTGCTTCGATGGCCGTGGCCGACGCGGGCGCCGGCGGAGTGGCCGCCCACTCGCCCGGTGTGCTCTCGGGCAATCTGATCCAGGCGCCCGTCCACGTACCGGTCAACGCCTGTGGCAACACCGTCAGTGTCGTCGGGCTGCTCAACCCGACGTTCGGAAACACCTGCGTCAACGCCTGACGGTCCGCTCGACCCCGGTCCGGCGCCGATGAGACGGGGTGGCGCGGACCGGTGACCCGACCGTCCGCGGGCGAGGGTTCTGAGCGGTGCCCCCGCACGAGTCACCGCGGACGGGACGGGTCGGCTGGGGGTGGCCGTCGGCACGGCCACCCCCAGCGCTCCCGACGCCGGCGCGACTACCAGGACAGAACGGCGACGACCTGCTTGCCGTGGCGCGAGGCGCTGACGAGGACCTCCGCCCCCAGGGCTCGGATGATCTTCAGACCGCGTCCGCCCTGTTCCGTTCCTTTCCGCCCGGAGCCTGCACGGGGCAGCGCGCAGGAGGCGTCGCTGACGACGACGCCCGCCCGTCCGTCCGTCCTCCAAGCCCAGCGTCAGGATGTACGGCCCTTCGGCGTGCACGACGGCATGGGTGACCAGTTCGGAGACGATCAGCAGGATGTCGTCGGCGATGCTGCGGGGGCAGGGCAGGGCAGGGCAGGGCAGGGCAGGGCACGGCAGGGCAGGGCAGGGCAGGGCACGGCGGGGCAGGGCACGGCGGGGGCGGCGAGCATTCGCTCCGCGGTGCGGCGGGCCCGTCGCGGAGCCTGCACACCTGCGGGAAGTCGAAGGTGGACCGTTGTCGGTCCCACGCGAGATGCGGTGGAGCGGTCCATGATGAGGCCTCCGAGAGGCCGTGCGGTCGACCGGTGGTCCGGCCGCGGTGAACGGGGAACACCAGGGGCTGCGGCGCCATGGCTCCGCAACCCCTGATCGGTCCACCGGCGCTACCACTTGGCGTGGCAGTCCCCATGGATCGGAACCCAGTGGGTCACATGGTGTCCGGGCACCCAGTGATGCTTCCACGAGCCCTTGCCCCACGAACCGCCGTGCCACCGACCGTCGTGGTCCCGGTACCCGTGGTGCCAGGTGCCGTGGTGCCACTTCTTCTCCCAGTGGCCCTTGACCCAGATGCACCGCTGGTGATGGTCGCCCTGGTGATGGCGGTGGTCACGGTCGCCGGTGACCGTGGAGGCCACCGTGGACGTCGTCGGTGCCGCGCTCGCCGTGGCGGAGACACCCAGCACGGACGAGCCTGCCAGAAGGCCTGCCGACGCGGCTCCGGCGATCAGGCGCAGGGCGTGCAGGGGTGCGGTCATCGGACTCACCTCCTCCCGTTCCTCGTCGGGCTTCTTCAGGTGATTCATCCGGTTTGTGGAGTCTCAGCGATGATTCGTGCCGAACCGTGCGCCGGATCGCTCATCACCTCATCTGATTCCTGGGGCCGTACGGCTGACGGATCCGCCCCCCGCCCATCCCGTGCCGCCCCGGGTCCCGAACCTTCCGCGCGAGCCGAGGCCGCGTCGCCCGCAGCGGCGCGGCTTGACCCGTTCACCGCGGGCGGCGTTCACGGAGAGGCGGATGACGTGAGGTGGGCGAAACGGTCGGGAGTCCCGGCCACCCTTCTGCTGTGGCTGGTCCTCGCCGTACTGAGCGGCCCCTTCGCCGCCCGCCTCGGCGACGCGGGTGCCGGGGGGCAGCAGGCCCCCGCTCTCCCCGGCACCCAGTCCGCCAGGGTGGCGGAGGCGTTGAACCCCACGGGTGGACCGGAGCCCCTACCACTTGCCGTGCTGTGGACACGCGCGGACGGCGGTCGGATCGGACCGCTCCAGGAGCGGTCCGCGCGCCAGGTCGCGGACCGGCTCGCCGGCCCCGCTGCGGTGTCCTTCCCCTCCCGGGACGGAGAAGCCGTCGCGGCCGTCATCGCGGCAGGTCCGGACCGTCTCGCCGAACAGCTCACCGGCATCCGCGAGGCGGCAGCCGGGGTGCCGGGCACCGTGGTGCACCTGGCAGGCCCCGCCGCCGCGCAAGCCGACCTCGAGGACTCCTTCGCACGCACCGACGGGGTGCTGCTGGTCGTTGCCCTCGGCGGAGTGGTGGTCATCCTGCTGCTGGTCTACCGCAGTGCACTGGTGCCGCTGCTGGTGATTTCCGGTGCCCTCCTGTCCCTGTCCACGGCCTCCGCGTTGCTGTACGGGCTGGCCAGGTCAGGTCTCCTGGCGGTCGATGGTCAGGCTCAGGGAATCGTGTTCGTCCTGGTCATCGGTGCCAGCACCGACTACGGCCTGCTGTTGGTGGCGCGCTGCCGCGAGGAGGTCCAGCGGGGAGGGGGGAGTCGGACCGCGATCGCCGTGGCCCGTCGAGCCATCGCGCCGCCCGTGATCGCCAGTGCCGCGACCGTCGCCTGCGCGATGATGACGCTGGTGCTGGCCGCACTTCCGGCCGACCGGTGTCTGGGACCGGCGGTCGCCATTGCCATGGCCTGCAGCGCCGCGACTTCCTTGACGTTCCTGCCGGCAGCACTCGTGCCGTGCGGACGGCGGGTGCTGCACACGAGGACCCCGGGAGGGGGAGCCGGTCCGTGGAAGGGGCCGGCCCGTGCGGTCCAGTGCCGTCCTCGCAGGACCTGGCTGGTCTGCCTCTCCCTGCTTGCCGCGGGAGCGGCCTGTGCGCCGCTCCTGCAGCAGGACGGCGTCCCGCTGCACCGGGCATTGCCGGCCGGAGCCGCTTCGGTGACGGGCCAGGACGTCCTCGCGCGTCATTTTCCCGCCGGCACGGCGAGCCCCTTGGTCATCGTGGCTCCACGACCCGAGTCGGCCGGAGCGGCCGGCACCGCCTCTACGACCCCCGGCGTCGCGGCCGTCGTCGTCGGTCAGGAGCTGGAGCGCACGACACTGATCCTCGCGACGCTCACGGACCCGCCGGACAGCGATCGGGCGCGGCGGACCGTGGAACGGCTACGCGCCTCGCTGGCGGGGACGGGAGTACTGGTGGGCGGCCAGGCGGCGCAACTCGCCGACATCCACACGGCCGCCGCCCGGGACCACCGACTGATCATGCCCCTGGTCCTCCTGGTGGTCCTGGCGGTCCTCTTCATCCTGCTCCGCTGCCTGCTGCTGCCGGTGTTGCTGGTCGTGGCTGCTGGGATCGGTCTCCTCGCCGCCCTCGGCACGGCGGCCCTCGTCCTCCGGCTGTTCTGGGGGAGTTCGTCCACCGAACCCGCAGTGGTCCTCTTCTCCTTCGTCTTCCTCGTCGCGCTCGGCGTGGACTACAACATCTTCCTCGTCCACCGCGTGCGCGATGAAGCGGTGACGAGGGGCACGGCGGCCGGAGTCCTGGCGGGTCTTGCGAGCACGGGCGGGGTCATCAGCGCGGCAGGACTCGTGCTGGCGACCACCTTCGCCGCACTCGGCGTGATGCCCTTGCTCTATCTCGTGCAGATCGGACTGATCGTCTCCGTGGGCGTTCTGATCGACACCCTGCTCGTCCGGCTCTTCCTGGTGCCCGCCCTCATGACCGACCTCGGGCCCCGGGTCTGGTGGCCCTCTCGATTGGCGGGTGACCGGGCGCCCCGTATCCCCGCCGTCCTCCCCGCTGCGGAAGTCGAGGGCGCGTCCTCCTCCCCGGCGCCCGCGACGCGCGCCTGAGGGGAGTCGGACAGCGGATCTCCGTCCGTTCGGCCGGCAGACCAATCCACTCGGCAGGTTCCACCGAATGCCGTGCGTGAGCAGCCTCCGCAGCACCCTCTCCCGCACGCTCCTGGGCGCCGTGGCCGGCCTCCTGGCCGGCTTCACCGCTTTGGCCGTCGCCGAACTGCTCGCGGGCCTGGTCAGGCCCGCGGCCGGACCGGTCACGGTCGTCGGCGGTGCGGTCATCGACCGGACCCCGGCACCGCTGAAGGACTTCGCCGTCCGTACCTTCGGCGAGAACGACAAGGCGGTCCTCCAACTCGGCATCCTCGTGATCCTGGCCCTCGTTGCGGCCGTCCTGGGTGTCGTCAGTCTTCGCTTCAGGGCGGTCGGCGCCTCCGGGGTGCTTCTCTTCGGGGTCATCGGTGCGGTCGCGGCCCTGAGCCGCCCGGACTCGAAGGGAGCCGCCGACGTCCTCCCCTCGCTCGTGGGTGCGGTGGCGGGCGCCCTGGTCCTCTACGCCATGGCGGGAAGAACCGTCCGAGTGCCCGCCAGCGCCGGCGAGCTCGGCGTGGTCCATGCGGATGACGGGGACGGCGGAGGGTGGCACCGGCGGGGCTTCTTCGTCGCCGCCGGTGCCACGGCCGTCGCCGCCGCGACCGCCGGCCTCCTCGGTCGCCATCTGGTGCGACGTCAGGGACGTGGTGCGGTTGCCTCCCGTGAGGCGCTCGTGCTGCCCGCACCCGCGTCGCCCGCGCCGCCCGTTCCCGGGGGCGTCCGGCTCAAGGTCGAGGGAATCACCCCGTTCATCACCCCCAACAAGGACTTCTACCGCGTCGACACGGCTCTCGTCGTCCCCAAGGTCGACGCGGACACATGGCGTCTGCGCATCCACGGCAAGGGCGTCGCCCGGCCCAGGACCTTCACCCTGGACGACCTCCTCGCGCGACCGATGATCGAGCGTGACATCACCCTCACCTGCGTCTCGAACGAGGTGGGCGGTCCCTACGCGGGGAACGCCCGCTGGCTCGGCGTCCGGCTGGGGGAGTTGCTGGGGGAATGCGGAGTCAAACCCCCTTCCGGAGGCGGTCCTGCCGATCAGCTGGTCGCCCGGTCCGTGGACGGCATGACGCTCGGTTCCCCGGTGGAAGACGTGATGGACGGCCGGGACGCCATGCTGGCCGTCGGCATGAACGGCGAAGCCCTGCCGTTCGACCACGGCTTTCCGGTCCGGATGCTCGTCCCCGGCCTGTACGGATACGTATCGGCCTGCAAGTGGATCGAAGACATCGAGCTCACCACCTTCGACGCCTACGATCCGTACTGGGTGAGGCGGACATGG
Source organism: Streptomyces sp. NPDC058877 (assembly GCF_042742855.1). NCBI lineage: Bacteria > Bacillati > Actinomycetota > Actinomycetes > Kitasatosporales > Streptomycetaceae > Streptomyces > Streptomyces sp. NPDC058877. The sequence continues at coordinate 47,918 of NZ_JBHYMF010000029.1, forward strand.
GCCCGGCGCGCTCCGATCAAGACGCAGTCGCGCATCGACACCCCCCGCCCCTTCGCCCGTCCGGCCGCCGGCACCGTCACGGTCGCCGGGGTCGCTTGGGCCCAACACCGCGGCATCACCCGGGTGCAGGTCAGGATCGACGAAGGACCCTGGCAGGACGCCGACCTGGCGGCCGAGGACTCCGTCGACACCTGGCGCCAATGGTCCTACCGCTGGCAGGCCGCCCCCGGCGGACACACGATCGCCGTCCGCGCGACCGACGGCACCGGCCTGCTCCAGACCGAGCGACGGGCCAGGACCATCCCCGACGGGGCGAGCGGTTGGCACAGCGTCTTCGTCACCGTCACCTGATGTTCTTCGGATCCCGCACGCGTCGGCCGGGGGCGCGCGAACCCGAGCATCGGCAGCCTGCGTTTCGAGGAGTGCGGGGCGCGGTCTCAGGACGATCCCGAAGGGGGCATCGGTCCTTCCGGACGGGCTCGGGAAACCGAGTGACCGCCAAGTCTCGTGGAGCGTGATCGGGAGTGCCCGCCCGCTGCCTTCGAGCCGCCATCCACCGGGGCGTGCCCGACCGGTGGGTGGCTGTCGCTCATCGGATCGTGAGGGCGTCGGCGAGGGCAGGCACGGTGCACGGACCCAGGACCACGAGGGAGTCTTCCGAGGCGGCCACGATGGCGAAGGGGAACCGGTCGACCTCAAGGCAGTGCAACGCCGTCGGGGTGCACCCCATGACGCGCCGCCCGCGCAAGCTCGGCGGCGGCGCGCGACTCGGCGGCCCGCGGGAGGAACGCAGAAGCGTCCGCCTCGGTGTGTTCGACCAGCCGGCCGCTTTTTCGAAGCGTGCGCCCGCGCGCACGAGCGGCACGAGCGCCCTGAGGAGCGATCGCACCCGGACAGGGACCAGGGTCTGTACGAGGCCGAGGTCAAGCCGAAGGACCCTCAGGGCTGATCGTTTGGGCTCCTTGTCCGCTTTGCCGAAAAGGCGCCTTCTCGGTGTGGTGGCTCGTTGGTTCCGGGCGATGGTGCGGCCCGTGGCACCGCTGGGCGGGGGATGACGTCCGGTGGCGCGGCGACCGGACCGTCGGAGCGGCGTAGGGGGCGGCTGAGGGCCGGATCGGGCTCGTGAGATGCTCGTCCCGATGAACACGTGTACCACCTCGCCGCGCCAGCGCAACATCGCCGTGGCCCTTGCCACCGCGCTTTGTGGCGTGTCCCTCCTGTCCGGTTGCAGCGCCGACGTCGACGCAGACGGCACGCCGGGGCCCGGCTGGATTCCCATGCCCGAGGCCAGCGGCACCGCAACGCCCGGGCCGGCCCCCGTGCCCGACCTGGCCGCCGCTGCATCCGAAGTGCCCGCAGACGAGGCCTTCGACCCGGCCAAGGTCCTTGCCGCCACTGGGGATGCGCCCTACGCGGCAACCCTCCGGATGATCTCCGAAATGAACGGAGTGTCTTCGCAGACCATGAGCGGTCGGGGTAACTTCAACGGCCCCTTCACGGGGCGCATGAAGATGAATCCCGGCGAGTTCACGACCGAGGTCATCATGACGGATGACACCACCTACGTCCGAGTCGCCGACGGGGCTGGGGCCGAGTGGAAGGGGGTCCCCCGCAGCGGCACCGACTCCCCGGCCAGTTACGAGGGCTACGCGAAGCTGCTGCTCGATGCGGGTCCTTCCGCACGCAGGGGCATGGAGGAGCAAGACGGCATCGCCACCTATCACCTCTCGGGCCGCCTCGGCCTGGCGCAGATCGCCTCGGTCGACCCGCGCATCCACACCTCGATGAAGGCCAAGGGCGTGACCGGCTTCGACGTCGACCAGTGGATCGACGACCGGGGTCGGACCATCCGCTTTGAACAAAGATTCGAACTGCGTGGTGTCCAGGTGGCCAACAAAGCCACTTTCGGTGATTTCGGGCCCGCCGAGAAGTTCGCCGCGCCCACGAACGGCTGAGGGCCACCCGTCATCGGCGCGGTCGAGGCCCTGGGCGCGCCCGCCGGCGCCTCGGCCGGATGGTTCAGCCCAGCACCGTGAACGTGCCGACGGCAGCGGTGCAGGCGAGCAGGGCGAGGGCCACCGCGGCTGCGGGGCCCCGTCGATCGGCAGGAAGGCGGTGGAAGAGCCGGGAGAGCGCGCCGAGGACCGCCAGAGGGGGCGCCGCGCGCCAGACGTCACGACCGGTCCTGCTGCCGGCGGCCCTGACGATGCCCGGCAGGTGACCGACCGCCCGGAGCAGCGGACCTGCCACGGCCCGGCTGTGACCGTGGACGGGGTGCCCGGAGACGGTCCGTTCCAGTGCCCGACGCGGAGCCGGCTCGTCGTTCGCCCGGTGCGAGAGGAAGAGGACGGTTCCACCCGCGTCGATCAGGTAGGCGGAGTTCGGCTTGGGCGTGAAGGCGCGGTGCAGGGTGCCGTCGATGTCGTCGACCGCGACCTCGAACGGGATGTCGTGGTGGTCGCGCAGCCGTTGTGCGTGCAGGCGCTTCTCCTCGCTGGTCCCCGGCTGTCCGATCGTCTGACCCGGGTGCGCTTCGCGCGTGTTGACCAGAACGAAGCGGACCTGCCTTCCGAACCGGTCGTGGAGCCGCTTGAGTACGGGAACGGCGCTTTCGGTGACGGGGCAGGTCCGTGACCCGAAGACCATGAGCACCGGCCGTCGGCCGAGTGCCCCGGAGGCGAAGCGACCCCCTTCGAGGGTGGACAGGTCGAACTCCGGCAGGGTGCCACCGGGGCCGAGCGCGTTGCGGCCGAACGTCATGTCGTCGATCAGGAGTCGTGTCCGGAAGCGCTCGAAGCGGCACTCCGTTCCGGCGTGGCGTTCGGAGGGTCGTAGGTCCACGGGAGTGCTCCTCGGGAGGGGAAGGGAAACCACTTGACCGTTCGGTCAAGTGAATGGGCAGGCGTGTCCTCTGTCCGATCGTGGGCCCTTGGGGCCGCATCGAGGACGGCCGGAGCGGGGTGCCGTCAGGGCGTGGGGGTCTCGATCAGGGTCCGGATCGCCGTTCTGGCTTCGGCGACGAGCGTCGGCCGGTCGTACGCCTTGGCCATCAGGGTGATGCCCTGGAGGTACGCCAGGGCGCGCAGGGCAGCCGCGTCGGGGTCCACTCCTGCCGGCACGTCTCCCCGGAGCCCGGCTTCGGCGACGGCGTCGCGGAAGTACCGCTGCCAGGAGTTCAGGATCTCGGTGATCCTGCTCCCGGCACCTCCTGGGTGTCCGGCGAGTTCCAGCGCGAGGTTGCCGATGGGGCAGCCCGGTGTGGAGCCCATGGCGTCCCGTGCCGCGGTCAGCATGCCGGCGAAGCCGGTGACGAAGGCGTCGATCCGCGTCAGGGGTGGAGTCGCCTCGTCGAACGCCTCGTCGAGGACGGCCTTGAGGAGCTCCCAGTTGGCGTCGATCACGGCGAGCCCGACGGCGTCCTTGGAGGGGAAGAAGTGGTACAGGCTGCCGCGGTGCACTCCGGCTTCGCGGCACAGGTCTCCGATGCCCACGTCGGCGAACGACGAGCCGTGGATCAGTGCGCGTGCCGTCCGTACGAGGCGGGTGCGGGTGTCATCCGTCATGGAACCTCCGGTTGACCGCTCGGTCCACGGTAAAGCGCGCTTGACCGAACGGTCAAGCGCCCCTCTTTCCATGGTTGTTGAATGATCGTCAAAGAAGTCGTGACGGAGAGGGGGCGGTGGAAGTCGGGGGAGTCTCTCGGGTCCTTCCCGGCGACCATTCGTGCCCGGAAGGTTCCGCTTTCACCGATCGTCACTCATCGTGTCCGGAGTCCGATGTGGTCGAGGGGCGAGGTATGTGCCGATCCGGGCGATCGAAGGTGACGTTCCGAGTCACGGCGTGGGTGCGAAATGTCGAGGGCGCTGGAGGTGCATGCTCCGCGGGAATGTGTCGGGATGAGTGGCCCGGGCCCCTCTCGGGCATTCCGGGCAGGCGTGATTCCCCTGGAGTGAAGGGGGGTGTAGGCACCTCGACCCCCTTCCGCTACCGGACGACGGGGATCCCTCGGGAAGGTGAGCTTCACCTTTTGGCCACTGCTTATCGGCCTGCCGTATGGGGGGCGATACCAGATCTGCCGGGTCTACGGGTAAGTTTGTCAACTGCGCACCGCACATGAACGGTTGACGACTACAGTGTGTGGCTGATGATCATCGATAGGCTCATCGAACTCCTGTAGAACACCCCCACCGTAGACCTCCTGCACCACACCCCCCGCAGCACGCCGATTCCTGGGCACGTACCAAGGACACTCATGTCTCAACTTCGCGCACCCGCGCCGCGGTCCGACCGACGCGAGGGCGGGCGGCACGGCCGGCCAGGCGCTCGCTCCGCCACCGGCACCCAAGGCAACCCCCCGGCGCAGGCATCTGCACCCCTTCCGACGGAAGCCCGCATACGCCCCCAACTCCTGCGCACCTCCGTCCTGCCCGCGGTCGCCGTGGCCCTGGGCGGGGCGGCGGCGGTTCTCTTCACCATCCGTTCCACGGGTGCCAGCCCCTCGCCCGGCCTCTGGGCGGCGCTCACCGGTGCCGCAGCCCTCACCGTCGCCTCGGTGACGGCCGCCGCGCTCGGCGCGGACCGCGCCGCCAAGGCCGTGCTCGACCGCTGCAACGCCCTGCGTCGTGCCGGCTCACGGAACCAGGGGGAACTCCGCACGGTCGTCGAGCTCCTGCGCAAGGGAGAGGCCCTGCCGCCCCGGCCCGCGCGGCCCGCCGCTACCGGTGCAGGTGACGAATTCGACCTGTTGTCAGAAGAATTGACACGCTCTCACGAAGCGTCCGTCGCGGCCGTCGTGGAGGCGTCCCGACTCTCCAGCAGCGTCGGAAACGAACAGAAGGTCGAAGTCTTCGTCAACCTCGCCCGGCGCCTGCAGTCCCTGGTCCACCGCGAGATCCAGCTCCTCGACGAGCTGGAGAACGAGGTCGAGGACCCGGAACTGCTCAAGGGCCTGTTCCACGTCGACCACCTCGCCACCCGCATCCGACGCCACGCGGAGAACCTCGCCGTCCTCGGCGGCGCCATCTCCCGCCGTCAGTGGTCGAACCCGGTCACCATGACCGAGGTGCTCCGTTCCTCCATCGCCGAGGTCGAGCAGTACCCGCGGGTCAAACTCGTACCGCCGATCGACGGTACGCTCCGGGGCCATGCCGTGGCCGACGTCATCCACCTGCTCGCCGAACTCGTCGAGAACGCAACGCTGTTCTCCGCACCGAACACCACGGTCCTGCTGCGCGCCCAGTACGTCACGGCGGGTCTCGCGATCGAGGTCGAGGACCGTGGCCTCGGCATGCCCGTCACCGAGCAGAACAAGATGAACGCCCTGCTCGCCGACCCCGACCAGGTCAACGTCGCGCACCTCCTCCAGGACGGCCGCATCGGGCTCTTCGTCGTCTCCGCCCTGGCCCGCCGGCACGGCATCGCCGTACGCCTCCAGTCCAACATCTACGGTGGCGTCCAAGCCGTCCTGGTCCTCCCGCAGGGTCTCCTCGGCGCCGACCCCGAGGGGCTCGCCCAGCACGAGCGCCGGACCGCGGCGACCGCCGGCTCCGCGGCCATCCCGCCCGGCCAGGTGCAGATGCAGCCCCAGTCGCAGGCCCCGGTTCCCCCGCAGGCCCCCGTTCCCCCGCAGGCACCGGTTCCCGCGTCGGCTCCCGCCGCGCGTCATCCGCAGGTGAGCGCACCGGTCGGCTCCCACGGGATGCCCGGCGCGAACGCGGTTCCCGTTGCCACCGCGCCGCCCGCACCCGCACCTCCGCCCTCCCCCTCCCCGGAGCGGACCGCCGTCCGATCCGAGGAGCCCCCCACGCCCGGCACGCACGCGTACCCCCGTACGGGCGCGCAGCCCATCGGGTACGGAGATTCCGGTCCCACCGCCCCGGCCCCCCCGGCCGGTGCCGAGTACCAGGGGCCGCCGGACTCCCTGCTCTCGCCGCTGCCTCCGGCCCCCCGCGTCGAGGAAGGCGGCCGACCCCTGCTTCCCAAGAGGCGTGCCCAGGAGCACATCGTCCCGCAGTTGAGGGACGAGCCCGTGGTGCGCAAGCCCGAGGAGCACACCCTGCACGACCCGGGTCTGATGGCTGCGTTCCAGCGCGGCATCGGCCTTGCTGAATCCCAGCCCGCCCCCCATGAATCGTTGCGTCACGGCGACGCGCACAAGGAGTAGATGCACCATGGCGAGCAATGTGCCGACCGGCCATTCCTCCGACCTCGACTGGCTGCTCAGCGGACTGGTCCAGCGGGTCCCCTACACCCGCAACGCTGTCCTGCTCTCCTCCGACGGTCTCGTGAAATCCGTCCACGGCCTCGACCCCGACGCCGCCGACCACATGGCGGCCCTCGCCTCCGGGCTGTACTCGCTCGGTCGTAGTGCGGGAGCCCGGTTCGGCGACGGAGGAGAAGTCCGCCAGGTGGTGGTGGAGCTCGACTCCACCCTCCTGTTCGTCTCCACCGCGGGCTCCGGCACCTGCCTGGCCGTTCTCGCCGGACGCGAGGCGGACGCCGCCGTCCTCGGATACGAGATGGCGATGCTCGTCAAGAGCGTCCGTCCCTACCTGGTCACCCCCGCTCGGCAGGCCGCCGGCGCGGTGGGCGGACTCGGACAGTAGACGTGACGTCCCCTCAAGAAGGTCCCTGGCTCGACGACGCGGCCGGGCGTCTGATCCGCCCCTACACCGTGAGCGGCGGCCGGACCAAGCCGACCACCGCGCTCGACCTGCTGTCCATGGTGATGGCGACCGGCTCGTCGCCCATGGCGCACATGGGGCCCGAGCACAGCCTGGCCCTCGGCCTGTGCGACGGGCCCACCTCGGTGGCCGAGATCGCCGCGCACTTACGGCTGCCCGCAGTCGTCACCAAGGTCCTGCTCTCCGACCTCGTGGACTGCGGGGCACTGACCGCGCGGGCACCCCGCTTCCATGCCAATCCAACCGACCGTTCCTTGCTGGAGGCAGTGCTCGATGGCCTACGACAACGGCTCTGAACGCCGCGACACGTTCGCGTCCGACCCTTTCCCCACTGCGCTCAAGATCCTGGTGGCGGGCGGGTTCGGCGTGGGCAAGACGACTCTCGTGGGTGCGGTCAGCGAAATCGAACCCCTCAGCACCGAGGAGTTGTTGACCTCGGTCAGTGCGGCCACCGACAGCCTGGAGGGCGTGGAATCCAAGACGACGACCACCGTCGCCATGGACTTCGGCCGCATCACGCTCGACGACCGCCACGTGCTGTACCTCTTCGGTACCCCGGGGCAGGAACGCTTCTGGTTCATGTGGGACGAACTCTCCGAGGGTGCGCTCGGAGCCGTCGTCCTCGCCGACACCCGTCGGCTCCAGGAGTGCTTCTCCGCCGTCGACTTCTTCGAGCGGAGGGGGATCCAGTTCATCGTGGCGGTCAACGAGTTCGACGGCGCCTACCGCTACGAACCGGACGAGGTGCGAACCGCCCTCGACCTCAAGCCGGAGGTGCCGGTCGTCCTCTGTGACGCCCGGATCTCCAGCTCCGGCATCCGCACCCTGCTGACCCTCGTCCAGCATCTGCTCACCACCATCCCGGACACCGTGCCGAGCTACGGAGCAACACCATGACCTACGACCCGACCGGTCACCTCCTGCTGACCCCCGTCGACAAGGAGGCGCCCGCCCGTCTGCAGCGGCTGCGCGAACTCGGTCTCGGGGAGCGACCGGATCCGGCGTTCGACGACTTCGCCCACCGGCTCGCCGAGGTGACCGGTGCCCCGTTCTCGATGGTCAACTTCATCGACGAGAACCGGCAGTTCTTCGCGGGACTGCACACCCCCGAAGGCAACCACTCCGGCAGCGACCTGGGTGCGGCTGCCGCCGGCGGCGGCGTCGGCCGCTTCATGGCCCGTGACCACGGTTACTGCCCGCACGTGGTGGTGCGCCGCAAGGCACTCGTCCTGGAGGACGTCTGTGACTACCCCCGCTTCGCGGGCAATCCGGTGGTGGACGAGATCGGCATCCGCTCGTACATGGGGGCGCCGCTGATAGACCGCACCGGTGTCGCGCTGGGCACCATCTGTGTGGTCGACACGGACGTCCGCCCTTGGGGGCGCGCGGGTCTGGAGACGATCAAGTCGATGGCGGTGGAGCTCATGGAGCAGATCCACCGCCGCGAGGACGGCGCGCTCTGAGCGACGACCGTCCGAGGGAGCCCGGTACGGCGCGGCCGTACCG
>NZ_JBHYMF010000030.1:0-55364 GCF_042742855.1 Streptomyces sp. NPDC058877
GGTCCTCACCGGAGTGGACCTCGCCGTGGACCGGGGCAGCCGCCTGCTGGTCCTGGGCCTCAACGGCGCGGGCAAGACCACGCTGCTGCGCATCCTGGCCGGCGCGGAACGACCCGACTCCGGCCGCGTCGTACACGGACACGGGCTGAGCCTGGGCTACTTCGCCCAGGAACACGACACCTTGGCCCCCGGGCTGACGGTCCGACAGAACCTGGCCGCGGCGGCTCCGCACCTCGACGACGGGGAGGCCCGGCACGTGCTGGGAGCGTTCCTGTTCTCCGGGGACGACGCGGACAAGCGGGCCGGGGTGCTTTCCGGAGGTGAGAAGACCCGCCTGGCACTGGCCGGGCTGGTGCACTCCGGAGCGAACGTCCTGCTGCTGGACGAGCCGACCAACAACCTCGACCCCGTTTCGCGCGGCGAAGTCCTGGGCGCGGTCGGCGCGTACCCGGGGGCGATCGTGATGGTCACGCACGACGAGGGCGCCATCGACGCCCTGCGCCCCGACCGGGTCCTGCTGCTGCCGGACGCGGACGAGGACCTGTGGAGCGAGGACTACCGCGGCCTGGTCGGCCTCGCCTGAGGCACCGCCTCCCCCGGCCGGGCGGACCTCGCGTCCCCCGGCCGACCGGGCGGCGGACCCGCAGCTCCCCTTACGCACCGGAGCATTACCCCTTAACCTCACCCCTGCTCGCCGATGACCCACCGGTCAATGAATCGTTGACGGGCGCACCGGCTCCGGAGGTCCACATGAGTTCTGCGCAGTACTCGCTGGAGAACCGTCCGCGCTCCGTGGCGCACCTCTTCCTCGACCGGGTCGCGGCCACCCCCGATCGCGAGGCCTACCGCCATCCGGTGGCGGTCGACCGGGCGGCCCCCGACACGGAGGAGTGGCGCTCACTGACCTGGGGCCAGACCGCGGAACGCGTGACGGCGATCGCCGCCGGTCTGCTCTCCCTCGGACTGCGCAGCGAGGAGCGCGTCGCCATCTCCTCCGCGACACGGATGGAATGGATCCTCGCCGATCTGGGCGTGATGTGTGCGGGCGCCGCCGTGACCGCCGTCTATCCGAGCACCAACGCCGACGAGACGGCGTACATCCTCTCCGACTCCGGCAGCCGGGCCGTCTTCGTCGAGGACGCCGCCCAACTGGCCAAGGTCGTCGAGCACGCGGAACGCCTGCCCGGACTCGGCCACGCCGTCCTCTTCGAGCCGGTGGCGGATCCGCCCCGGGCGAAGGGGCTGGAGGTCCTGACCCTCGCCGAGCTGGAGGAACGCGGCACGGCGTACCTGAAGGAGCATCCGGACGCGGTCACCACGACCGTGCAGGGCATCGGACCCGAACAGCTCGCCACCCTGATCTACACCTCCGGAACGACCGGCCGCCCCAAGGGCGTTCGCCTGGTGCACGACTGCTGGTCCTACCAGGCCGTCACACAGGAGGCCAGCGGACTGCTGCTCCCCGACGACGTGCAGTTCCTGTGGCTGCCGCTCTCCCACGTCTTCGGCAACGCCCTGATCTCCGGGCAGGTGAGGACCGGGAGCGTGATCGCGGTGGACGGGCGCGTCGACCGCATCGTGACCAATCTGCCCGCGGTCCGGCCCACCGTGATGGCCTCCGCCCCGCGGATCTTCGAGAAGGTCTACAACGGCATCGCCGCCAAGGCGAGGGCCGAGGGCGGCATCAGGCACAAGGTCTTCCTGTGGGCGGCGAAGGTCGCCCGCGACCACGCGAGGACCGGACAGGAGCGCCTGGTGGGGACCGGAAGGCGCTCGGTTCCCCGGCGGCTCGCCGTGCAACACGCCGTCACCGACAGACTGGTCTACGGCAAGATCCGTGCGGCCTTCGGCGGCGAACTCCGCGGCAGCGCCTCGGGAAGTGCCGCGCTCGCCCCCGACATCGCCTACTTCTTCGCCGGCGCAGGGGTGCCGGTGCTCGAAGGCTACGGTCTGACCGAGACCAGCGCGGGCTGCACCGTCAACCCGGTCGACGACTTCAGGGTCGGCACCGTCGGCAGGCCCCTGCCCGGTACGGAGGTCCGCATCGCCGAGGACGGTGAGGTGCTCCTCCGGGGACCCGGCGTCATGCGCGGCTACCACAACCTTCCGGAGAAGACGGCCGAAGTGTTGGAGGACGACGGCTGGTTCCACACCGGGGACATCGGCGAGGTGGACCAGGACGGCTTCCTCCGGATCACCGACCGCAAGAAGGACCTGTTCAAGACGTCCGGGGGGAAGTACGTCGCACCGACGGAGATCGAGGGGCGGTTCAAGGCCGCGTGCCCCTACGCCAGCAACATCCTGCTGATCGGCGACAACCGCACCTACTGCACCGCCCTGATCGCCCTCGACGAGAGCGTGATCATGCCCTGGGCGGCGTCCCACGGCCTCGCCGGCCGCAGCTATGCCGAGGTCGTTTCCGCGCCGGAGACGCATGCGCTGGTCGACGGCTACGTGCGGCGCGTCAACGGCGAGGTGCAGCGGTGGCAGACGATCAAGAAGTTCTCCCTGCTGCCGCGCGACCTCGACGTCGAGCACGGCGAGCTCACACCGAGCCTCAAGGTCAAGCGGCCCGTCGTGCTGGGGGAGTACGCCGACCTGGTCGAAGCCATGTACGCGGGCACCCGCGAGGCCTGACGACCTCCGCCGGCGCGGACGCGGACGCGGTGCGCGGGACGGCGCGAGCAACGGCGGGACGGGGGCGCCCGTGCGGGTGATATCGGCCCCGGGGCGACGCGCACCTGCGCCCGGCGGTCCGCATGTGGGACGGTGGGGACATGACGGTCCCCGTGATCCTCGACTGCGACCCCGGTCACGACGACGCCTTCAACATCCTGCTGGCCGCTGCGCATCCCGGGATCGAACTGCTCGCGATCACCACCGTCGCGGGCAACCAGACCCTGGAGAAGACCACGCTCAACGCCCGCCGGATCTGTGCGGTGGCCGGGATCCGGGACGTACCGGTCGCGGCGGGACGGGACCGCCCGCTGCACGGACCGCGCCGGACCGCTGCCGACATCCACGGCGAATCAGGTCTCGACGGGCCCGGATTCGGTACGGGCGAGCCGGTGGTTCCACAGGATCCGCGCGACGCCCTCACCCTGATCCGGGAGACCCTGTTGGCGCACCGCGCGCCCGTGACCCTCGTCCCGACCGGGCCGCTGACCAACATCGCGGCCCTCCTGCTCGCCCACCCCGACCTCGTCGGGCGGATCGAGCGGATCGTCTTGATGGGCGGCTCGACCGGGCGGGGCAACACCACGCCCACTGCCGAGTTCAACGTCCTGTGCGACCCGGAGGCGGCGGACGTCGTCTTCCGCAGCGGGCTGCCGGTGACCATGTTCGGCCTCAACGCGACCCACCAGGTGCGGGCCACCCCCGCGGTCATCGCCCGGATCGCCGCGCTGGGCACCCCGCTCAGCGAACTCTGCGTCGAGCTGCTCACCTACTTCGCCTCCACCTACCGGGAGGTGTACGGCTTCGACGCGCCGCCGCTGCACGACCCGCTGACCGTCGCCCACCTGATCAACCCCTCCCTGGTCAGCCTGGTGCGGGCCGCGGTGACCGTGGAGCTGAACGGCACGCACACCCGGGGGGCGACAGTGGTGGACCTGCACGGGGTGACGGGGCGACCCGCCGATGTGGAGGTCGGCATGGAGGTCGACGCGGACGCCTTCTGGGACCTGATCGTGGAGGCCGTGCGCGTGCTGGGCGCTCCCCCAGGGTAGGCCCCGGGGCCGTACCACGGACCGGTTCCGCCCCGACAGCTTCCGGCCCGGGCCGCATCGGGAGGACGCCCCGTCCCGGTCGTCGACACCGCATCGGCGGAGCGCATTGCGGTGACGTTCGAGGGATCCCGCGGAATCGTTCGTGATGTCGTAGGAAGTGATCGTTTCTGCATGATGCCCTCGCCGGCATGAACACCCCCACCAGACTCGCTCTTGCCGGCATCGCCCTGACGGCCCTGGTCGCCACCGCACCGAACGCGACGGCCTCCGAGGACGCCACCGGTCCGGAGCCGACGCCAGCACCGCTGGTCACCGCCGCCCACGCGGTGCCCGGGAAGTACATCGTGACCCTCGACGGGGCGATCGACGCGGCCGAGACGGCGTCGACGCTGAACGTGAAGCCCACCTTCATCTACGAGCAGACCATCAACGGCTTCGCAGCGCCGCTGACCGAGCTCCAGCTCGACGCCGTCAGGAAGACCCCGGGCGTCGTGTCGGTCGAGCAGGACGCGGTCGCGCTCGCACCGCCCCGCCCGACCGTTCCCGCCACTTCCCGGGGGCCGGCCGCCACCTGGGGTCTGGACCGGATCAACCAGGCGAACCTGCCCCTCGACAACGACTTCACCACCCGGGGCAGCGGCGCCGGGGTGACCGCGTACGTCCTCGACACCGGCATCGACTACCACCACGAGGAGTTCGGCGGCCGTGCCTCCTTCGGCTTCGACGCCGTGGGCGACGGACGCCGCGGCCAGGACTGCAACGGCCACGGCACGCACGTGGCCGGCACGGTCGCCGGTGCCACGTACGGAGTCGCCCGCAAGGCCGGCCTGGTGAGCGTCCGGGTGCTGGGGTGCGACGGCAGCGGCACGTACTCCGGCGTGATCGCCGGACTTGATTGGGTCGCCAGGAACGCCGAGCAGCCGGCGGTCCTGAACGGCTCCCTGGGCGGCGCCAAGTCCGTCGCCCTGAACAACGCCGCCACGGCCCTGTACGCCGCCGGCGTGTTGCCGGTCTTCGCCGCGGGCAACGACGCGAGGGACGCCTGCGGGGTCTCGCCCGCATCGGCGGAGGGCGTGGTCACGGTCGCGGCCTCCAACGTCTGGGACGAGGAGACCTCCTTCTCCAACTACGGTCCCTGTGTGGAGGTCTATGCTCCCGGCCAGGACGTCGTGTCGGCACGGATCGGCGGCGGCTCGGTCGCCCAGAGCGGCACTTCCATGGCCACCCCGCACGTCACCGGCGTCGCCGCGCTCTACAAGGCCGAGCATCCCACGGCGTCCCCGGCCGAGGTCGGCGAGTGGCTCGACGACCACGCGACGCAGGGACTCCTGACGAAGGTCAGCAGCGGCACCCCCAACAAACTGCTGTTCACCGGCGGCCTGTAGCACCCGCTGCCGCCGATGCCCCACCCCGCCCCGGCAGGCGGATCGGGGCGGGGCATCGGCGGTCGACGGGACCGGGGCGTCCGGGCCCGCACCCGATCAGCCCGGTCGTGAGCTCCCGGCACCCTCGGCTTCGAAGGTGCGCAGCAGGTCGGCCGCGACGCTCACGGCGATGGTCGCGGGTTCCTTGCCGGTGAGGTCGGCCAGACCGATCGGCGTCTTGATCCGATCGATGGCGTCGTCGTCGTGACCGCCCTCGGTGGCGAGCCGCTTGCGGAACCGCCTCCACTTCGCCGCGGATCCGATCAGCCCGACGGAGCCCAGGTGGTGGGTGCGCAGGGCGGCGTCACACAGGGCGGCGTCCTCGGCGTGGTCATGGGTCATGATCAGTGCGTGGGTGCCGTGCGGCAACTCCTCCAGCACCTCCTCCGGCAGCAAGGGGGCGTGGTGCAGGTGCACCTGTGCCACTGCGTCCGCCAGCACCGCCAGCCGTTCCCCGGCGAGCATCGCGGAGCGGCCGTCGATCAGATGGAGGTCGAGGTCATGGCGCGCGAGGATGCGCGCCAGTTCGAGGCCGACGTGCCCGACGCCGAAGACCGCCACCGCCGGCACCACCGGAAGCGGTTCGAGCAGCACCGAGACCGCGCCGCCGCAGCACTGCACGCCGTGTCGGCCGGTGACCTTGTCGGTCAAGGCGAAGTCGATCAGCTCCGGTTCCTGCTGTCCGGCGGCGAGCATCTCCCGGCAGCGGTCGATGGCGACAGCCTCGATGTTTCCGCCGCCGATCGACCCCCACGCATCGGCAGACCCGACCACGAGCTTCGCACCGGCCCCGCGCGGGGCATGGCCGCGCACGGTCGTGACGGTCACGAGCACGCCGGACTCCCGGCGGGCCCGCAACCGTGCGACCGCGGTGACCCACGTCAGGTCAGGCACCGCTCCACGCTTCCGCTGCACCGACCCGGAGGTCGATTCCGCCGGTGACCCCGTCGACGGCGTGCCCATCGGCCCCTCGGCCAGCGGCTTGGATCGCCCAGTACACCGCCTCCGGCGTCGCCGGCGACGCCAGCTCGACGCCGACGCCCGTCGGGCCGAACGCGGCGACCGCCTGCCGCAGCGCCTCGCGCACCGAGAGCGCCAGCATCAACGGTGGTTCGCCGACCGCCTTGGAGCCGTACACCGCACCTTCTTCGGCGGCGTCCTCCAGCAGCGTGACGTGGAACTCCTCGGGCATCTCCGAGAAGCTCGGCAACTTGTAGGTGCTCGCACCCTGGGTGAGGAGCCGGCCGCGGTGCGCCCCGTCGCCGGTGTCCCAGCGCAGGTCCTCCAGCGTCAGCCACCCCGCACCCTGGACGAAGCCGCCCTCGACCTGACCGATGTCGATCATCGGGGAGAGGCTGTCGCCGACGTCGTGCACGATGTCCACCCTCCGGATGCGGTAGGCACCGGTGAAGCCGTCCACCTCCACCTCGGTCGCGGCGGCACCGTGCGCGAAGTACTTGAACGGCGAGCCCTTGAAGGCCGTGGCGTCCCAGTGCAGGCCCTCGGTCCGGTAGAAACCGGCTGCCGACAACTGGACCCGTTGGAGGTACGCGGTGCGCACCAGATCGTCCCAGGCCACCTCACCGTCGCCGCCCAGCGCGTGTGCGACGCCCCCGACGATGCGCACGTCCGAGGCGTTCGCGCCCAACCGGCCTGCGGCCACCTGCAACAACCTCTTCCGCAGCTGCTCGCAGGCGTCCTTCACCGCCGCTCCGTTCAGGTCCGCCCCGGCGCTGGCGGCGGTGGCGGAGGTGTTGGGCACCTTGTCGGTACGGGTCGGGGAGAGCCGCACCTTGTGCAGCGGGACGCCCAGCGCGGTGGCCGCCACCTGGAGCATCTTGGTGTGCAGGCCCTGGCCCATCTCGGTGCCGCCGTGGTTGATCAGGACCGAACCGTCCTTGTAGATCAGGACCAGCGCGCCGCCCTGGTTGAAGGCGGTGAGGTTGAACGAGATGCCGAACTTGAGGCCGGTGAGCGCGAGGGCCCGCTTGGTGTGCGGGTGGGCGGCGTTGAAGGCGGCGATCTCACGGCCGCGCTCGGCGATGCGGGCCCCGCTCTTGACCCGCTCCCACACGGCGGAGATCCGTTCGGGACGGACGACCGGCTGTCCGTACGGCGTGGACTGGCCCCGCCGGTAGAAGTTCCGCTCCCGCAGCTCGATCGGGTCCAGACCGAGGAGGGGCGCGCACCGGCCCATGATGTCCTCGATCACCAGCATGCCCTGTGGCCCGCCGAAGCCGCGGAAGGCCGTGTTGGAAACCTTGTTGGTCCGTGCGACGCGTCCGGCGACGCGTGCATGGGGGATCCAGTAGGTGTTGTCGATGTGGCACAGCGCGCGGGCCACCACCGGCTCGGACAGGTCCAGGCTCCAACCGCCGTCGGCGGTCAGCGTGGCGTCCAGCGCCTGGATGCGGCCCGCGGCGTCGAAGCCGACCTTCCACTCGGCGTGGAATCCGTGTCGCTTGCCGGACATGGTCAGGTCCTGGGGGCGGTTGAGCCGTACCCGCACCGGCCGGCCGGTCAGCGTGGCGCCGAGCGCGGCGACGGCGGCGAACCCGTGCGGCTGCATCTCCTTCCCGCCGAAGCCGCCGCCCATGCGCAGGCACTGCACGGTCACCTCGTGGCTGTGCAAACCGAGCACATGGGCGACGATCTCCTGGGTTTCCGAAGGGTGCTGGGTGCTGCTCTGCACGAACACCTGCTCGGCCTCGTCGACGTGGGCGAGCGCCGCGTGCGTCTCCAGGTAGAAGTGTTCCTGGTCGGAGAACCGGAACGTGCCGGTGAACACGCGGGCCGAACCGGCGAAGCCGGCGTCGACGTCCCCGGTCAGCATCACCGGCCGGGCGCCGTGGAAGCTGTCGGCGGCGATCGCCTCCTCCAACGTCACCAGGGATGGTAGTTCCTCGACCTCCACTTCGACGGCCTCCGCACCGAGGCGGGCCGCCTCCAGCGTCTCGCCGAGCACCCAGGCGACCGCCTGGCCGTAGAACATCACCTCCTCGGGGAAGAGGGGCTCGTCGTGCTTCATCCCCGCGTCGTTCACGCCGGGCACGTCGGCACCGGTCAACACCCGCACCACACCGGGCACGGCGAGTGCGGGCCCGGTGCGCAGCGCGGTGACCCTGCCGTGGGCCTTCATGACCTGCACCGGATGGGCGTGCAGCACGTCCTTGGTGCGGTGGACCAGGTCGTCGGTGTAGAGGGCGCTGCCGGTCACGTGCAGCGCGGCGCTCTCATGGGGGACGGAAAGGCCGACGACGGGCCTCTCGGGGCGCTCTGACAGATGGCTCATGAGGGCACCGCCTCGGTGGTCTGGGCGTACAGCTTCAGCAGGCTCTGGCCGAGCACGGCGGAGCGGTACCCGGAGCTGGCTCGGTGGTCATCCAGGGGAGTGCCCGCGGCGCGCAGTTCCCGGGCCGCGGCCTCGACGGTCCCTGCCGTCCACGGCCGGCCCTCCAGGGCCGCTTCGGCGGTGAGCGCGCGGATCGGGGTGGCGGCGACACCGCCGAGACCGATCCGCGCCCTGCGGACGATCCCGTCCTCGATGTCGAGGGCGTGGGCGACCGCCACGCTGGAGATGTCGTCGAAGCGACGCTTGGCGATCTTGTGGAAGGCGGTGAGCGGTGACAGCGGCAGGGGGATGCGCACGGAGCGGATCAGCTCGCCGGGACGGCGCACGCTCTGTCGGTACCCGGTGAAGTACCCCGCCAGCGGGACCTCGCGCTCGCCGTCGGCATCGGCGAGCACCACCGAGGCGTCGAGGGCCAGGAGCGCGGGTGGGCCGTCGCCGACGGGGGAGCCGGTGCCGAGGTTGCCGCCGAGGGTCGCGCCGTTGCGGATCAGCCGTGACGCGAACCGGGGGAACAGTTCGGAGAGGAGCGGGACGCTTCCGGCGAGCCGGCGTTCGATTTCGGTGAGCGTCAGCGCGGCCCCGATCTCGATGCGGTCGGGCGTGACGTTCAGCTCCCGGAGTTCGGGCAGACGGTCGACGGCGACCACGCACTCCGCCCGCCGCGAGCGGACGTTCACCTCCACACCCCAGTCGGTGGAGCCGGCGATCACCACCGCATCGGGGCGCTCGCGCAGCAACTGCAGGGTGTCGGCCAGGTTCCCCTTCCGCAGGAACGTCCCGCCGTCCCGGGTGTACGCGGTGCAGACGGGTGCGGGCGGGACCTCCTCGCGACGTCGTGCCAGCGGGTCGTCGGCGGCGGGCGTGCCGACGGCGAACGCCGCGTCACGGATCGGGCGGTAGCCGGTGCAGCGGCACAGGTTTCCGCTCAGGGCGTGCAGATCGAAGCCGTTCGGACCGTGCTCGGCTTCGGTGCCGTCCTCCGGTCCGGTGCGCGCGCAGCGACCGGGACGGTAGTACTCGGCTGCCATGCTGCAGACGAATCCCGG
The DNA here is from genome assembly GCF_042742855.1 of Streptomyces sp. NPDC058877. Taxonomy (NCBI): domain Bacteria; kingdom Bacillati; phylum Actinomycetota; class Actinomycetes; order Kitasatosporales; family Streptomycetaceae; genus Streptomyces; species Streptomyces sp. NPDC058877. Next base: position 9,551 of record NZ_JBHYMF010000030.1, read on the forward strand.
TGTGCAGTAGCCGCATTGGGAGCCTCCGCGGACGGCCATCTCCTGCTGCACCGGGTGCAGGACGGGAGGGGTGCCCGGTCCGCCGGTGGCGGCGAGCCCTTCGGAGGTGACGATCTCCTGGCCGTCGAGGGCGGCGGCCGGCAGCAGACAGGCGTTGACGGCCACCCAGTCGGTGGGCTCGTCCACTCCGGGGCGGGCCAGCAGGATCGAACAGGCGCCGCATTCGCCTTCGCCGCAGCCCTCCTTGGCGCCGGTGAGACCGCGCTCGCGCAGGAAGTCCAGCACGGTGGTGTGGGGTGTCGCGGGAGAGAGGGAGGTGTCCCTCCCGTTGATCGTGATCCTCGCCTCTACCATGTCGGACCTTCGTTTCGGTGGGCGATCGGTGGATTCGTCATCTTCGCCAATGCAGGGGCAGCTTTCTCGGCTTTGGTGCGCCGTCCGCCGTGTGACGGATACGGGTACGGGCGCACCACGGCACGCGGACGACGCGTGCCGTGAGGCGGTGAAGGGGAACCAGCACGTGCCGCGGAGGGGGCACGTCAGAACGGCGTGGTCAGCAGCCGTGTGCGATGCGACCCGGAACCCAGACCGTGGTGTGGGCGAGGCGACTCAGATCGGAGCAGGTGCACATCCGACGGTCGCCTCCTCTCGGTCGATGTGGGCCAGACGTGGACGGAAAGCTAGTTGCCGGGGCCCCGGAGGTCAAGGGCCGGTCTCGCCACCCCCGGTCGAGCGACCGGGACGATCGGTCGTGCACCTGACGACCATGGCGCTGCACCGGCCCCGGTTCAGGGTGCGTGGACGTCGCGGCGGTCGAACAGGGACGGGGCGAGGACGGCCAGGAGGAGGGCGAGACCGGCGGGGGCTGCATAGCGCCACCACTCCGCGGCATGGGTGAGCGGCTCGCCACCGAGTGCCCAGTTCCAGGGGGAGAGGTACTGGAAGTCCTTCCACCCCTCGCGGAGCGGGAAGAGGGCGGAGACGACGTAGCCGGCGACCGTCAGTCCGACGCCCGCGCCCAGTGCCGCTGACGGCCGGGACGTGGTGGCGGCCGTCACGAGGGAAGCCGCCGCCGCGACGAGCGCGGTCAAGGTGCACAGGACGACCGTCGACAGCAGGCGCGACACGGAGGTACCGAGGTCCCAGATCAGGTCCGCGACCCACTGGACCAGGAACACGGCCAGGCCCAGCGCGAGGGTCGCCGCCAGCACGGCGAGGGCCCGCGACGTCAGGACCGAGGTGCGGGAGACGGGCTGGGTGAGCAGGAGTTCGTACTGCCCGGACTCCTCCTGGCGCGCGGTGAGGGTGGTGGTGAAGGAAGCGGCGGCCACCGCCATGAGGAGGGGGACGAGGAGGGCGTAGAGGTTGCCCCAGAGGAAGCCTTCCGGCGAGCCGAGGTCGCCGATCCCGAGGGCCTGCACCAAGCCCTCGGGCATGCTCGCGGTCAGGTCGGACATGTCGGGGCTGTTCTCGAAGGCGGGCCAGAAGGCCGTGGTCAGGACGATGAGCGCGATGATGGACACGGCCCAGGTCAACCAGGAACGTCGCAGCGCCCGCAGCGCCCCGGTGGTCAGTACGGAGCTCATCCGGTGGCCTCCTCGCCCTCGTGCCGGTCGTCCTCGTACAGCTCGCGGAAGGCGTCTTCCAGGTCGGGCTCGGCCAGCTCCACCGCCAGTGGGCGGGCGGCGGCGAGTACGGTGAGGAGCGGTGTCGGTGGGCCGGACAGGCGGGCGCGCACGCGCGGGCCGTCGACCTCCACACCGGTCACCCCGGGCACGCCCGTCAGGTCGGGCACCGACGGAGGGGCGTCGAACACGGCCTCGACGTGCTGGGCCGCGGTGCCGCGCAGCTCCTCGACGGTGCCCCGGGCGACGATGCGGCCTCCGCGCAGGACGACCGCCCGGTCCGCGGTGCGCTGGACCTCCGCCAGTACGTGAGAGGAGAGCAGCACCGCGGTGCCACGGGCGCGGGATTCACGCACCAGATCCCGGAAGACCTGTTGGAGCAGGGGGTCGAGCCCGCTCGTCGGTTCGTCGAGGACGAGCAGGTCGGCACGGCTCATGAACGCGCAGACGAGGGCCACCTTGCGGCGGTTGCCGGTGGACAGGCCGTGGGTCGCCTTGGTCGGGTCCAGCCCGAGGCGCTCGGTGACGTCCGCGCGGCGCGCCGGATCGCAGTCGCCCCGCAGGCGGGCCACGGCGTCGAGGAGTTCACCGGCGGTCGTGCGTGCCGGCAGGCGCAGTTCCCCCGGCACGTACGCCACTCTCCGTCGGGCCTCGACGCCACCGGTGCGGGCATCGGCGCCGAACAGGCGCAAGGTGCCGGCGGTCGGCCGCAGCAGGTCCAGCAGGCAGCGGATGGTCGTGGACTTGCCGGCGCCGTTCGGTCCGAGGAAGCCGACGACCTCGCCGGGCCGCACGTCGAGGTCGATGCCGTGTACGGCGCGGAAGCGACCGTAGTCCTTCACCAGGCCGTCGATGGCCACGACGTTCATCTGTGGTCTCCCGTCCGTCGGGGCGGTTCGGAATCAGGGTCGGAATCAGGAGGCGAGGCCGCTCATGGCGTCGCCGACGTACTTCGCGCCCAGGAGGACGAGGACCGTGGTCATGATCGCGGCGTTGTGCGTGGACATCCAGGCCTTCCCATCGGCCAGGACCGTTGTGGCACGGTCCCCGCCGACCAGGTAGACGCCGAGCGGGAGCGCGGTGCAGAGCGAGGCCAACAGCACCATCACGGCGGCTGCCGCCGCCTTGCCCCCGGCGGAGGCCGTGGAACCCGCGATCGAGACGGCGCCGCCGACCGCGAGCACGAGGTTCTTGGGATTGGCGATCACCAGCGCGGCCGCGAGACCCGCCGCCTTGCCGGGGGTGGCGGTGTCGACGGCCTTCATCCAACCTGGTGTCGGGGCCTCCTGGCCCCGGGGCGGCCGGCCCCTCCACTGCTTCAGGCCCAGTAGCAGGAACACCAGCCCGAAGGCGAGCTTCAACCAGAGCGTCCAGGACGCCGGAGCTCCGTCCCCACCGGCTGCGCCGGCGCCGGAACCGGCCAGTACGACGACCGTGACGACCGAGGCCACGGCCACGGTCCAGCCGGTGGTGAAGGCGATGCCGTTCGCACGGCCCCTCGGTGTCGCGAGCATCAGGATCACCGCGACCAGTGGCAGCGGACTGATGGCGATGCCGACCGCCGAAGTCAACATCTGGCCTACCGCATCACCCATGGCTGCTCCCCTGAGGTGGGCACGAATCGCTCCCAACCTCGCACAACCGGTCCGTTGCCGCCTCTCGGAGCGGACCGGCTCGTACGGGTCGCGGCTGGTGGGGGCGTGTTCGGCCTCACCCGTTCGGCCTTCCCGCGGCCCGGGGTGCCGGGCCCGCACCGCACGGCCCGGGCGCGGGGACGGCGCTCCGCCCGGCCGCCACGGGCCCGTCACGCGGAAGTCCGTGCCGAGGTGCGGAGGACACGGATCCGGGGCGCGGTGCGCCTTTGACGGCGCTCTCCGTCAGTCGTCGCCGTGGAAGACGCAACCGACCAGGGCACCCGTGCCCATGCTGACCACCCCGACGGCCGGATCGGTGCTGGCCCGTACGAAGCCGCCGCCGTACCCGTCGTCACCGGAGCCCTGCGTGCCCAGGTAGATGCCCCAGTTGAGGAAGACCTCCTGTAGGCCACCGGTGTCGTCCGGGAAGGGCTCGGCAGCGGGACGCACCCGGTGCTGAAGCACGACCGGCCCGTTCATCGCTGCGGTGACCCTGCTCTCCCACTCGGCCGCACTCACCTCCCAGCCGGCGGTGATGCCGTTCCCGCCGTGCAGCAGCGTCGGCTTCAGGATCAGCTCGTTCCGGTGGGCACGGGCATGGGCGAGGGTGTCGACCCGGGTGCCGCCGGGATCCGTGACGCGGGGGCGCACGTATCGCGTCCACGGCAGCAGCCGGTCGATGCACGCCAACTCGCCGGCGTCGAAGAGTTCGCGGTGGCGTTCGTCGGAGAGCATCGCCAGGGTCCCCTTGTTGCCGTACAGTTCGGCGTCCAGCCGGCTGCACAGCCCCACCCGACCCTGCTCCACCGCGACCAACAGCGGTTCCAGTTGGGCCGCCGCGGAGGGGTCGGCGAGGTCCTCGGCCAAGAAGTAGCGGAAGACGACGTCCACGGTCCGTCCCGCGACCGTCGGTCGACCGTTCGGGTAGGTGAGTTCGTCGAGACCGCAGGCGATTCCCTCGACTCCGTGCTCGGCCAGTTTCGCCGCGAACACCCCGAGCCGGGGTCCCACGACGGCGAAGTTCTCCGCCGTGTCCACCACGGCGACGACGGGCGCCCGGCCGGCGGGGACGTGCGGGGCGCACTCGGCGTACATCGTCCGCACCATGCAGCCGATGGTGTCCCGGTAGCCGAGTCCGTGTCGCCGCACGAACTCTTCGAGGGGCGGATAGGCCAGCATCGCCCGGTTGATGTCCGCGTTCTCGAAGCCCCCGAGCGCACTGGTGACGTTGAACTCGAGGAGTTTGAAGCCGGTGCCGTCGTGGTAGAGGTCGGCGCGTCCCAACGGGAGGAGCGAGCCGGTCCGGGCACTCCGGGTGATCAGCGCGGACTGCAGTGCGTCCATGCCGACCGCGGAGGCCAGCGCGGTGACGTTCCCGTCGAACACCCTCTCGGGCAAGGAACGGAGCAGTGCGTAGACCGTGTGGAGGTCACCCATGACGGCACGGCGTTCGCTGCCGCTGAGGAAGGCGGGTCCGTTCAGGAACCTGTCCCGGTAGGCGAGCGTGAGGGACGCCGATTCCCGGGCGGCGGCCGTGGGGTGGGTCGACGACGTGTGTCGCGCGAACTGTTCCCCGTATGCGTGTCCCAGGCGCGACCGGGGCGGTTCGGGCGGGCTCGTGGTCGTCATCACAGCTCCTTGCTCTGCTCGGCACGGGTGATCCACTTGCGGCGGGCGCCCACGAGGAGCGCCACGGCGACGACCGCCATGGCGGCCGCGCCGATGCCGAACACGGCGCGCGTGCCGACCTCGGCTGCGACGATGCCGCCGGCCGCCGCGCCGATGGGCAGCCCGCCCCAGGAGACGAGCCGGTACACGCTGTTGGCACGCCCGAGCAGGTGCTGCGGCACCAGGGTCTGGCGCAGGACGACCACGACGACGTTCCAGGTCACCGTGCCGCAGGCGAAGAGGGCGAGGGCCGCACCGGCGGCGTACGCCGAGGGCACGGCAGCCAGCACCGTCTCGCTCATGGTGATCAGGACGGCGGTCGCGACCAACGCGCCCTCCCGGCCCAGGCGTTCCGTCAGAGCCGGGGCGAACCGGGAAGCCGTGACGGCCCCCACGGCCTGACAGGCGAGCAGGACGCCGAACCCGAGCGGCCCCAGATGGAGCACCTTCCCGCTGTGGATCACCAGCACGGCGAGCATGGCGTTCCCGGCGAGGTTGATCAGACACGACACCAGGGCGAGGCTGCGCAACAGGTGGTGCCGGTAGAGCCAGGCGGCGCCGGCCAGCATCTCCGACATCACGCCCGCCCTGTCCGGTGCTGGCTCCGGCGGCTTGGTGCGTCCGATGCGACTGACCAGTACGGCCGAGCACAGGAAGGTGGCCGCGTCCACGCCGAAGGGGACGGCCATCGCCAGGCCGAACAGCAGGGCGCCGATGAGCGGGCCGACGAAGCCGGTGCCGGCCTCCTGCGCCGCCATGATGCGGGCGTTGGCGGTGGCGAGCCCGTCCTTGGGGGCGATGAAGGGGACGAGCACCTGGGCGGCGTTCCGGCAGAAGACCTCACCGACGCCGAGCAGGAACATGCAGGCGTAGAGCAGCGGCAGCCCACCCCAGCCGCCGATGATCCCGAGCGTGAGCACCGCGAGCAGGCCGGCCCGGGCGAGGTCGACGCGCACCATCATGGCGCGGATGTCGACCCGGTCGACCAGGAGCCCCGCGGGGATGCCGAACAGGATGAACGGAGCGGTGAACGCCACCGAGGCGGCCCCGATCAGACGCGGGTCGTCGGTGAGCCGGGTGGCCAACAGGGGGGCGGCGGCGATCGTCGCCCCGTCGCCGAGCGAGGACACGGCAGCGGACCACCACAACCGGGAGAAGTCGCCCCCCAGTCGGGGCCGTTGCGCACCGACCTCGTTCGTCGTCGACGCGCTCATGAGGCCGTGAGGCAGCGCAGCCGAAAATCCATGGTCATCCCCTTCGCGAGCCGTCCCGTCGCCGAGGCCCCGCGAGCCCGTTGTCGCTCGTCGAGACCCGCACGGTCCGGCGCCCGGGATTGCCGACAATAGCCGCCGTCCGAGGCGGAGTCGAGAAAAAGATCAGGTCCGTCTGCAAGGAGCGCTCCTGTCGCCCGCGCTCCCGCGACAGGGCCGGCCGAGTGCCTCTGAGGATGATCAAATTCCTCATGGCCGAGAGGGTTTGTGCCCTGCGGTCTTCTGATATGTTCGCCGCCGCTGGGCGCTGAACCGGCGGTCAGCGGCGGTGCATGCATGGGAGGGCATGCCGTCAACGGGGCTTTCACACACTGCATACGAGACCTTGGGTTCGCGCTCGCGGCACAGCGCCATCCGTGCGACGAACCGTGGCCCGATGGTCTCGATTCCTTCGTCCTCCGGTCACGCGACCACGCGTTGATTGCCTCACGCCCGACCCTCGGGGGCGCCGACAGCGACGGCTGGTTCCGGTTGCCCCGAGGGAGGGCGTGACCGCACCCTTCGGTGCGCGGAAGCGGAACGGACGGACATCCCGGTGAGGCACGTGGGTGCCTGCAGTCAGGGCTGCCCTGGGGCAGCCGCGCGCACATCGAAGGGCGAGGACGACGTTGTTCATGGGAACCTGCGAACCGGATGCCGCGAGACGCACCACCGGCGCCCGCCGTGGCCTCTTGCACCGACTTCCGCTCCACCCCCTCCGTTCCCACGGAGGCATACGTTGAGCCTCACGGCAGACCTGACCGAGATGCGTCCGGACGTCGTCGAACCGCTCGCGGTCGCCGTCATCGGCACCGGGGCGATCGGTCGGGACCTCGTCAGCAAGGCCCACCGGTCCCCCGCACTCGACTGCCGACTGGTGGCCGGACGCAACCCGGAGTCCGAGGGCCTGCGGTACGCCGAGGACCTCGGACTCCCCACCAGCGCGGGCGGCATCGAGGCCGTACTGGCGGCTCCGCGCCCCTTCGACGTCGTCTTCGACGCCACCAGCGCCGCGTCCCACCGGGAACACTGGCCGCTCCTCGAACCGCTGGGAACGCTGGTCATCGACCTGACGCCCAGCAAGGTCGGCCAGATGGTGGCCCCCACGGTCACCGGGGTCTCAACGGCGACCGGACGCAACGTCAACCTGATCAGTTGCGGCGGCCAGGCGTCCGTTCCCGTGGTGCACGCGCTCGCGGCCCGCTTCCCGGTGACGTACGTCGAGGTCGTCTCGACCGTGGCCAGCGACGTCGCCGGTCGCGCGACCAGGATGAACCTCGACGAGTACGTGGCGACCACCAGCCACGCCGTGACCGCCTTCTCCGGCGTCACCGACGTCAAGGCGATCCTCAACATCAGCCCCGCCGTGCCGCCGGCCACCTTCCGGACGGCCGTCCGCGCCCGCATGACCGGTGCCACCCCGGCCGCCGTCCGGGAGGCCGTCGACCAGGTGGCGGAGGAAGTGCGGTCGTTCGCGCCCGGATACCAGATCACCGCCTGCACCGTCGTCGACGACCTGGTGACCGTCACCCTCCAGGTCATGGCGCACAGCGACGTCCTGCCGCCCTACGCGGGCAACCTCGACATCATCAACTCCGCCGCCGTCATGGTCGCCGAGCAGTACGCGACCCGGTCGGGCCGGACGTCCCGGACGGGGGCGACCTCATGAAGCACCTGGTGATCCACGACCCCACGCTGCGCGACGGACAGCACGCAGTGCGGCACCAACTCGGACTGACCGCGCTGCGCCGTTACGCGGAAGCGGCGGACGCCGCGCGGATTCCGGTGGTGGAGGTCGGCCACGGCAACGGACTGGGCGCCTCCTCGCTCCAGGTGGGTCTGGCCGCGGCGAGTGACGAAGCCATGCTGTCGACCGTCCGGGAAGCCCTTCGGCACAGCCGGATGGCCACTTTCATGCTGCCCGGCTGGGGCACCTCCGCCGACCTCCGACGAGCCGTCGACCTGGGCGTCGACATCGTCCGCATCGGTGTGCACGCCACCGAGACGACCCTGGCCGAGCGCCATCTCGGCTTCCTGCGGGACACCGGCGCAGAGGCCCACTGCGTCCTGATGATGAGCCACATGGCCGGCCCGGACGAACTGGCCGAGCAGGCCGCGCGGGCCGTCGGGTTCGGAGCACAGGCGGTGGGCATCATGGACTCCGCCGGGCACCTCCTTCCCCCGGACGTCACCGCCCGGATCGAAGCGATAGTCAAGGCCGTCGACACCATCCCGGTGATCTTCCACGGACACAACAACCTCGGCATGGCCGTTGCCAACTCGGTGGCGGCGGCCGACGCGGGCGCCCTGATCATCGACGGCTGCGCCCGGGGCTTCGGAGCGGGAGCGGGCAACACCCAGCTCGAAGTGCTGGTTCCGGTCCTGGAGCGGAGCGGGTTCACCACGGGCATCGACCTCTACGGACTCCTCGACGCAGCCGACCTCGCCGAGCGCGAACTCATGCCCGCGCCACCGGTGACCGCCTCGATGAGCATCGTCAGCGGTCTGGCAGGAGTCTTTTCCGGATTCAAACACCGGGTCGTCGAACTCTCGGCAGCCGCCGGCGTGGACCCGCGTGACGTCTTCTTCGAGCTCGGCCGGCGGCAGGCCATCGCAGGTCAGGAAGACCTGATCGTCGACGTGGTGGCGGAGTTGAGTGCAGACAAGGCCGACGACTGACGGGTGTGCGACCCGCTCTCTCAGAAAGGAGGACGACGACATGGCAGTTCCGGACGCTGTGCCCGAGCCGAACGGGACGGCGGGTGTGGAGGTCACCCGCATGTCGTTCGACGAGTTCCTGGCCGTCGGCCCCCAGGGGCTGTACAAGGCCGACCAACCCGTGGTGATCAAGCTGCCGAGCAGCGTGCAGGGGCTCGGCCGGGACGAGGTGGCCGCGCGCCTGGCCGACATGACCGTCACCCTCTTCACCGAGCCGGGCGACAAGAACCACCCGGGGCGTTGGGAGACGCGGGACATCAGGCTCCGCGAGTTCTTCGCGGACGAGCGGCTCCTCAACGGCGCGGACACCTGGCACCGAGTGGTGTCGAACATCCGCAGCAGCCCGGCCGACGTCAACGCCGTCATCGGCTTCGACGCCGAAGAGTTCTTCGGGTACGGGAACTCCCTGTACGCCGCCAACCTGTGGATCAGCCACCGCGGCGTGTTCACCAAGAACCACTTCGACGAGTTCGAGAACTTCAACATCGCGCTCGAAGGCCGCAAGCGGTTCGTCATCGCACCGCCCGGCGTGCGGGACTACTACCCGCGGTCGGTGCTCCAGGGCTACGGGGACAAGTCCCAGGTGGTCGACCTCGCCGACGTCGACCTCAAGCGCTACCCGCGGGTGGCGGCCAAACTCGCCCAGCGCCGTGACTTCGTCCTGGAACCCGGCCACATGCTCTATCTGCCCCTGGGCTGGTGGCACCAGGCCGAGTCGCTCGACGACATGAACATCAACGTCAACTTCTGGCTCAAGTCCAAGAAGATCCTCCACCGGCCGCACGTGTTGGGCGTCGCGCTCTACACGTACGCCTACCGGAGGCTCAAGGGCGTCTACAGCTACCGGCCCACCGAGGTGAACTCCTGATGAGCGAGCGCAAGACCATCACCCCCACCCACCTGTACCGCAACAACGACAGGCTTATCGGGATCGGCAACACCTTCTGGAACATGTCCTACGAACACGGGGTCGCCGGCATCGTGGGCGATCTCAACGACGGCGTGTTCCAGATGCCCGACGGACACGAGTTCGTCAACTTCACCGTCTGCTCCTACCTCGACCTGGACACCCACCCCAAGGTCATCGACGGGGCGGTCGCCTCCCTGCGCCGCTTCGGAGTGCTCGACCACTGCATCCCGCGCACCCGGGTCCAGACCCCGGTCCTGCTGGAACTGGAAGAGTCACTGGGCGAACTGTTCGGCGCGATGGTGATCAGCGCGATATCCACCGCAGCGGCCAGCACCGGCCTGCTCCCCCTCATCGCGTCCGGACACCTCGGCAACGGCACCCGCCCGCTCATGGTCTTCGACAAGAACGCCCACGTCTCCATGGCGAACGCCAAGCCGAGCTGCGCCGACGAGAGCGAGGTCGTGACCTGCCGTCACCACGACCTGGACTTCCTCAAGGACATGTGCCGCACCTACGAGCGCGTCTGCTACGTGGTGGACGGTTCGGACAGCCTGGGCGGCTACGCACCCGTGCACGAACTCGCCGAACTCCAGGAGAAGTACAACCTGCTGGTCTTCTACGACGACTCGCACTCGCTGTCCGCGTACGGCGACCGCGGCATCGGTTACGTGCGTTCGCACTCGCCGGTCCTGGACGAGCGGACCATCACCGTGGCCACCCTGAGCAAGGGCTTCGGCGCCGGCGGCACGGCGATCCTCCTCGACGGCTACGGAGAGGAGACGCGGCGACTCGTCGAGCGCTTCGCGGGCCCGCTGGGCTACTCCCAGAAGATGAACGCCGCCGCGGTCGGAGCCGCACTCGCCTCCGCTGAGATCCACCGCACCGAAGAACTCCCGCGACTGCAGGAGCGCTTGCGTTCCAACATCGCGCTGTTCGACTCGCTGGTCACGACCGAGCAGGCCGCCGCCACCTATCCGATCCGCGTGGTGCCGATGAGCGACGAGACGGTCGTCGACGCGGCCAAGCAGGTCTTCGCCGCCGGCTTCTACACCTCGCCGGTGTTCTTCCCGATCGTCGCCCGCGGCACCGCGGGGCTGCGCGTGATGCTGCGGGCCGGCCAGTCCGAGGAGCAGATCAGGCGGCTCTGCTCCGCACTGATCGAGGCCGGTGCCCGGCCGGCGTCCGATCCGGAAGCCCGGTGACCGGCATGGCGCGGGCGGTCCCGCGCAGCATCCTGTACACCCCGGCGCTGTCCCTCGAACGGGTCGTCAAGGCGTGGTCGTACGACGCGGACGTCCATCTGATCGACCTGGAGGACTCCGTACCGCCGGCCGACAAGCCGGCCGCACGGTCGGTCTGCCGGGCCGCGTTGGAGAAGTCGGCGCGGCCGGAGAACCTCGCCGTGCGCATGAACGAGCTCGGGGGCATCGCAGCGGTCCACGACGTGCTGATGCTCACCGAGGCCCCGGTGAAACCGGGCATCGTCATGATGACCATGGTGACCTCGTCCATCGAGGTCGACCTGTTGCGCCGGACGCTGGCGTCCGCGGGCGCACACCCGGAGATCTACGTCACCGTGGAGACGGTCGAGGCCGTCACCGGCATCGACGCCATCGCGCGGGCCGCCGACGGCCTGGTGCTCGGCTCCGCCGACCTGGCCGCCACGCTCGGGGTCGAGATCACCTGGGAGGCCATGCAGGCCGCGCGGCAGGCCATGGCGATGGCCTGCGCCCGGCACGACACGGCCTGTATCGACACGGCCAACTTCCGGCTCTCCGAGCCGGCCGTCCTCACCGAGGAGACCACCCGGGCACGGGGGCTCGGGTTCCACGGCAAGGCGACCGTGCACCCGGCGGAACTCGACGTGATCAACCGCATCCTGCGGCCCCGGAACGAGGAGCTGGGACTGGCCCGCCGGGTGGCGGAGGCCGTGACGGCCGCCGACGGCGGGATCGCGGTTCTGGACGGCAACATGGTCGGCCCGCCGTTCGCCCGGCTGGCCCGCACCACGGTGGCCCGCGAGGACGCCTGGGCGAGTCGGTTCGGCAAGGGGGAGACGCCGTGACCGCACCGGTGATGCTCCAGGCCGCGGACATGTCCGGTACCCACCGCATGACCCGTGTGATCGACGTGCTCGGTGAGATGTTCACCGACCTGGCCGCGGGCCTGACCCGCTCTCCCGACCGCACCGTCATCGAGCACGGCGAGCAGCGGGTCCTCCTGGTCAGCCCCGCCGTGTGGGAGCGGCGCGGAGTGGGCAGCGTCAAGGTCACCACGCTCACCCCCGACAACCCGACACGCGGACTGCCCCTGATCCACGGGATCGTTGCGCTCACGGACCTGGAGACGGGGAGGATCATCGCGCTCCTCGACGGTGCCGAGCTCACCGCCGTCCGCACCGGCGCGGTCGCCGCCCTGGCGACCCGCTGGTGCACTCCTGACGACAGCGACGACCTGGCGGTGATCGGCGCGGGCGTGCAGGCCCGCGCACTGGTCCGGGCGATCACGGCGGTGCGTCCGATCCGCACCGTCCGGGTCCATTCGCGCACCCGCGCGGGTGCCGAGGAATTCGCCGAATGGATTCGCGACACGGCAGGCCCCTCCGTCCGGGCGAGGGTCTGCGCTTCCGCACGGGAGGCCGTCGCCGACGCCCCGATCGTCTGCACGGCCACGTCGACCGCCGACGCCGCACCCGTGGTGGAGGCGGACTGGGTGGCTCCCGGGGCCCACGTCAACGTCATCGGGGGGACCCATCCGGGTGCCGTCGAGCTCGATCCGACCCTGCTGGCCGACGCGGTGACCGTGGTCGAGGACCGGGCCGCCGCCCTGGACGGCGCGGGAGAGGTCAGAGCCGCCCTGGACGGCGGCCTCATCACGGCCGAGGCCCTCCAGGAGTTGGGACCGTTGGTGAGCGGAAAGGTCGCCGTCGACGGCCGGACCTCGGTCCTGCGCACGGTCGGCATGGCGATCGAGGACACGGCGGCTGCGGTGGCCCTGTTCGAGGCGCACAGCGGAGCCGTACCGGGAACGAGCGGCCGGTCCGTCGTTCCCCCGACGGGGAAGGGAACGCCCGATGGACACGCATGAGGACGTCGGCACGGCCAACGGGCACCCGTGGTTCGGACGCCACCGGCTGAAGCCCGCCGCGCCGGCCGACACGATCCGCCACATGTTGCGGCACGAGCTGAGGGACACCGGCTGGCCGTATCAGCCGCACCTGCCCGCGGCGCCCATGGCGATCCCGCGCGCGGCCTACGCCGAGGTCTTCCGGGTGAGCGTCGCCCTGACCGGGCTGCTGCGCCGCACCGCCCTGGAGAGCGGACGCACCACCGCCGAACGGCTGGCAGCGTACGACATGCCCGCCACTGAGGACCGGTTGTGGACGGACGACGCGTTCGTCGAGGAGCGGTACGCCGATTCCGTGGTCCGGCCCGATCTGGTGATCGGCCCGAACGGACCGCAGTTCCTGGAGTTCAACGTCAGTGGCGCCCTCGGCGGAGTGGTGGAGACGGAGAGCCGATTGTCGGTGTGGCGCAGGCTGCACGCCGACGAGGACGGCCGGACCCCGTTCCGTTCCCCCCGTCCGTTCGCCGTACGTGCCGAGATGTTCCGGTCGATCAGTGCGGAGCTGGCGCTCGCACCACGGATCGCCGTCGTCGGCAGCGCCCGGGTGAACGGCGTGGAGCCGCGGTACTTCGAGATGGAGGCCGAGTACTACAACAGCCACGGTCTGACCGCTCGCTTCTTCGAACCCGACGAACTGCACGAGGCGTGGGACTGCGCCCCGCACCTCCGTCATCCGATCGGGCTGCGGAACTTCACCATCCCGGACTGGCTCGAAGTGGGTCTCGACACCACTCCGGTCCAGGACGCCCTGGACCACGGCTGCGTGCTCGTGGGCACCCAGACGTCGACCTTCCTGCACAGCAAGCTCGCCATGGGCTGGTTGTCGGAGGGACGGCCCTGGATGACCGAGGGAGAGCGCGCGCTCGTCGAGCGCTACTTGCCGTGGACGCGAGTCCTCTCGGAGCGGAAGACCCACCGCGAGGGGCAGCAGGTCGACCTGCTGCCGTTCGTACGTGCGAACCGGGAGCGGCTGGTGCTCAAGGCCGGCCTGGGGGAGTGCGGGAAGCAGGTCGTCATCGGCCGTCAGGTCGACCAGGCCGCGTGGGAGTCCGCCGTCAGCGACGCCGTCGACGGTGGCCCCAGCGTGGTGCAGGAGTTCGTGGAGCCGCAGACCTGTCGCGCCTCCCTGATCGTCGACGGCTGCGACGAGCCCTACGAAGCCGATGTCGCACCGGTGTTGGGACCCCTGTTGTTCGGCGGACGTCCGGCCGGACTGTTCTGTCGTTTCTACGGAGACGGTTCCGCCGGCATCGTCAGCGTCCGGGGAGGGGTGAGCAGTTCCGACAACGTGATGGTGGCGATCTGACGTCCTGTCACTTCTCTTGCACGCCCTTCGGGCCGGCGCGTCGTGTGCGCCGGCCCCGACCTTCAGCGACATCGGAGTGAAAGCGCATGGCCCTGCGCCACGTCAAGGAAAACGAGTACGTCGAGGAACACGGCGGGGACTACGAGGACTTCGAACCCGGCATGGTGATCCGGCACTGGCCGGGCCGTACCCTGTCCGAGGCGGACAACACCTGGCTGACCTTGCTGACGATGAATCAGCACCCGCTCCACTTCGACCAGAACTACGGTGCCGGGGCCGAGTACGGCAAGGTCCTGGTGAACAGCGGCATCACGCTGTGCCTGATCGGCGGAATGACCGTTCAGGCCCTGTCGGCGCGGGCAGTGGCCAACCTGGGGTGGGACAGGGTGCGTCTGAAGGAACCCGTCTTCGTCGGTGACACCCTCTACGCGACGAGCCGGATCCTGGACAAGCGGTTGTCACGGTCCCGGCCCGGGCAGGGGATCATCACGGTGGAGACGACCGGCACGAAGTCGACGGGGGAGACCGTCATCGTCTTCGAGCGGTCCTTCATGGTCCGTTGCCGAGAGGCCGTCCCTCCGCAGGAGGAGTGCCGAGAAGGGGGTCCGGGTACCGGTGCCGAGGGCTTTTCCGACAAGGTGATGTGAGTAATCGTCAGTTTGATCGATAGCGGCCCGAATGATCGGTCGCTCTGACAGGATGGCGCGCATGACGAGCGAGAACCAACCCAAGGCCGGCCACCGCGGCACCCCCACCAACAACGCGTTCCGCGATTTCATGGCCTCCGGCTGGGCGACCGACGGCCGGCCGCCCACGCCCCGCGCCGAGGTCGCCGACCACGCGGCCCGTCGACGGGCGGCCGTGTCCCGGCGGTTCGCCGGCGAGCGGCTCGTCATCCCGGCCGGCGGGCTGAAGGTGCGTAGCAACGACACCGACTACACGTTCCGGCCGCACACCGCCTTCGCCCACCTCTCCGGGTTCGGTGCGGACGCGGACCCCGACGCTGTCCTCGTCCTCGATCCCGTCGCCGAGGGCGGACATCAGGCCGTCCTGTACTTCCGGCCGCCGGCCCCGCGTGACACCGAGGAGTTCTACAGCGATTCCCGCTACGGGGAGTTCTGGGTCGGTGCCCGTCCGACCGTCGCGGACGTCGAGTCCCAGCTCGGCCTCACCGCCCGTCACATCGACTCGCTCGCCGGGGACCTGGCCAAGGACGAGGCTGCCGCCCGACTCCGGGTCGTCCGGGCGGCGGACCCGGAGCTCGCCCTGCTCGTCGACACCACCCGCACCCAGGCGGGCAGCCCCTTGTCCGCCGAGGAACAGGAAGAGGCGGACGAGGAGCTGGCCCGCCACCTGTCCGGGATGCGCATCGTCAAGGACGACTGGGAGGTCGGCGAGATGCGCAAGGCGATCGCCGCGACCCACGAGGGCTTCGAGGCGATCATCGCGACCCTTCCGGAAGCCGTCCGCAAGGGACGCGGCGAGCGTTGGGTCGAGGGGATCTTCGGCCTGTACGCCCGGCACGAGGGCAACGGCGTCGGTTACGAGTCCATCTGCGCGTCGGGCGACCACGCCAACACCATCCACTGGACGAAGAACACCGGAGAGGTCCGCGAGGGCGACCTGATCCTGGTGGACGCAGGCATCGAGATCGACTCGCTCTTCACCGCCGACATCACGCGCACCCTTCCGGTCACCGGCCGTTTCACCGACGTCCAGCGCAAGATCTACGACGCGGTGCACGAGGCCCAGCAGGCAGGCATGGCCGCGGTGAAGCCGGGCAACAAGTTCAGCGACATCCACGCCGCTGCCAACGAAGTCATCGCACGGCGCCTGCACGAGTGGGGACTGCTGCCCGAAGGGGTCACGCTCGAACAGACCCTCGATCCCGAGCGCGGAGGCTGGCACCGCCGCTGGATGGTCCACGGCACCTCCCACCACCTGGGCATGGACGTGCACGACTGCCAGCTGCTGTTGCGCCAGGAGTACATGGACGGCGAGCTGAAGCCCGGCATGATCCTCACGGTCGAGCCGGGGCTGTACTTCAAGGCCGACGACCTCCTGGCCCCGGAGGAGTTCCGGGGGATCGGCGTGCGCATCGAGGACGACGTGCTGGTGACCGAGGACGGCTGCGAGAACCTCTCCGCCGCGATGCCGCGCGGTTCCCACGAGGTGGAGGAGTGGATCGCCCGGGTGTCCGCCGCTGCGGGAGGCGACGGTCCCCGCTAGGGCGCACCTCGAGAGGAGCGCCGTCCGCCCGGAGGGCGTCACGGGCCGGGAAGGCCCCTCGAAGCGCGACCCGGGGCCCAGCCCGTGGAGGGGCGTCCGACCGGAGGAAGTCCGGGGCGGGCGGCCCCTTCCCTCCGGCCCCGCGGCGGGCGTCACGGGGAGGAGCGGGCGCGGTCGGGGCGGGGTTCCGGCGTGGACGGCGCTCCGGTGACGGACCGGCCGGGGCGGCAGGGGGTCGCTCCGGCCCGCTCCTCGTGGGCGGGCACCAGCAGGTGGGGAGGGGCGGGCATGTCGACGACGGGCGGGGCCGACGTCTGGCTGCTGCTGTGCCCGGGGCTCGGTCGGGACGCGACCGGCACCGCCGGCCCGGTCACTTCCTCGTTGGTGGACTCCTTCGCCGCGGAACTCGGCAACCGGGCCGCGGTCGTCCACGGCAGGCGTCTGGTGCTCGGCGTGGAGGGCGGACGGTTGACGATGACCGACACCAGAGGACGCCCCGTCGCCGCGCCGGCCGTCGCCTACGCCCGGCTGTCGATGGCTTCCCTGTCTGCTGACAGGGGTGTCACCCTGCTGCGGCACCTGGCCGCGATGGGAACCCGGTTGATCAACCCCGCCGAGGCGGTTCTGGCCGCGGCGAACAAGTTCTGGCAGTTGCAGCAGCTGGCCGCGGTCGGTCTCCCCGTTCCCGATGCCCGTACCCACACCGACGCACCCCTGGAGCAGATACTCGATGCGGGCGTCCCGCCGCCGTACGTGGTGAAGGCCGTGCGGGGCCACCGCGGGCAGCGGGTCTTCCTCGCGCCCGACGACACCTGGTTGCGGGGTGTGGCGGGCAGTCTGGACGACCGCCATCCCTATCTCCTGCAACGGTACGTCTCCCACTCCCACGGCCGGGACCTGCGCGTCGTCGTGGTCGACCGCCGGGCCGTGGCCACTGCTGTGCGGACCGCCGGCGACGATCGTCTGGTCTCCAATCTGGCGCAGGGCGGAACCCACACCGTCTGCACCGGTAGGCATCCGGATGCGGAGGCGCTGGCCGTCGAAGCGGCGGATGCGATGGGCCTCGGTGTCGCCGGCGTCGACCTCCTCTTCGAGGCCGACGGCTCTTTCGCGGTGTGCGAGGTGAACTCCAATCCCACCTGGCGGCCCGACATGCCCGGCGTCGCCGAAGCCGTCGCCGCCGCCTGCCGGAGACGGCTTGCTGCGTCGGACTGAGCCCTGCCGGAGCCCGTACGCCCCCATGACGAAGCCGGACGCGCCCTGAATCCCGTGCTTCACCCGTGAGGGTGATGACGTGCACATGGCGGCCTGGGTAGCGTCTGATCACGTCTGTTGATCACACGCGAAGAACGGGGACGGCACGTGCGGAACGGTATGGACGCGGACCGGAGACTACTGGTCAGTGTGTTCGGGCCGCAGGAGGCCCGAGAGGCCGTGCTCGGCGGGGCGCGGATCATCGACAGCGAAGACCCGCGCAGCGCGCTCGGAACGATCAAGCCACGCCGCATCATGGACATCGCCGACGCGGTCCTCGCCGTCCGACGCGACCTCCCCGTGCAGTTGAGCACCAACATCGGAGAGGACCAACTGCTCTACCGACGGGCCGGGAACGGTTTGGCGATCGCCAAGTCCCCCTACGAGACCGTCGGCAAGGCCGCTCAGGCCGCGCTCGGCGTCGCGGTGTCCATGGGCGTGCACGTCCACCCCTGCCCGATCGTGAAGGTGGGCCTCGACGGTATGGGGGTCGACCAACTCGGTGACGTACTCGGCGAGATCACGGCGACCCTGCGGCGCGCCGACGGACTCGGACGAACCCGTGTCATGTCCGTTTTGTTCGCACAGGACCTGGACCTGTGGGACGCCCGCAAGACACTGCCACAGGTTCGCCGCGCGCTGGTGGGCCTGCGCGAGTACGATCCGGCGGCTTCCGACGCGCCGGACGCCTTCGACCTCGCGGAGTACGCGGACGCACTGCTCGGCGACGACGGGAACCCGCTCTTCCCCGACCGGCGCCCCGATGAGGAAGAACTGAAAGCCCGTGGTGCCCTTCCGGCGGCGGCACGCGGTACCCATGTCACCGTCAGCGAGCCGTTCCCACACGCTGACCACGGTCTGACCCGTCGCCGCCGCACCGACGCCGAGGCGATCCGGACCATGGTCGAAGCCAGTGCAGCCGCCGGAGCGGACGCCATCATGATCGACACCAGCATCCTGCTGAAGGTCGCCCGCATCGGCCTGATCTCCACCGCGGGCAGCGACGAACTCGTCGACCTGGACGCCCATGACGTCGACGCCCACGGCCTGCCCCGCACCGGAATCCTCTCCCTGGAGGAGATCCGCTTCTTCGTGGACCTGTGCCACGCCCGCGGCCTGGAAGCCAACCTCGCCGGTTCCGTCCAGAGCCACCAGGCCCAGCAGATCTGGCACCTGGTCCCCGACCTCGACCAGCTCTCCGCGCGTGGCGGAGTCGTCGCGCTCGCCCGCGACCCCTTGGGCGGCACCGGCGCCGCGACCCGCCACGACCGGGTGGTCCGCCGGGGGCTCGTGGCCGGGATCATCCCGCCCGAACAGGGCGGCCATCTGGTCGTGCCCGAGCGCATGACGCGCTCACCGAAGTTCCGCACCGACCTGGAAGCCCTGCTCGCCCGCCACGAGGGCCTGGACGTGCGTGTCGCGGACCGCTACGGCGACCTGTCCGTCCTGGGCGCGCCGGGCCGACCGACGGACTGACCCCCGCCACCGTCCACCGGGCGACGCGCCAGGGGCAGAATCCGCCCGCCCCCGCGCTCCCCCCCTGGACGCCTTCCTGCCCCATCGAAGGAAAACTGTTCTTCTCCTTCGGTGGGGCAGGGGCCATGGGTCATCGACGAGAGCGCCCTCCTCGAACCACCTCAGCCCCGTTTGGCCTGGGCCTCCTTGGCGGATGCTTCCAGCCGGTTCCAGTAATCCCGGCGCTGGGCCTCGTCGCCACCAGCCGTGTTGGGGCTGCCCTCGCGCAAGCCGACCTTGCCGTCGATCAGTTCGCGGACGATGTCGGCGTGTCCGGCGTGCCGGTGCGTCTCGGTCGTCATGTGCAGCATGATCCGCTGGAGCGTCACGTTTCCGTTGTCGCCCCACCATGCGACGTGGCCCATCGCATCGAGCGGCAATGCTTCGATCGTGGCGTCCGCATGCGCCCAGGCGCGGCGGTAGAGGCCGAGGACGTCCTCGCGCGACTCGTCGGCGGTCGCCCACATGTCCGCATTGGGCTCGGCGCCTTCCTCGTACCAGGGGAGGTGCTCGTCGTGCGGGCGGCCGAAGACAGGGCCGAAGTAACCGAACTCGACGCTGGAGAGGTGCTTCACGAGACCGAGCAGATTGGTGCCGGTCGGCGTCAGGGGGCGACGGACGTCGTACTCCGACAAACCGTCCAGCTTCCAGACGACCGACTCCCGGGCCGCCTTGAGGTAGCGGTGGAGGTCGTCCTTGGGGTCGTTGGGTTCCATGGCCCGAGTCTCGCAGCAGCCACTGACAACGAGGCTCCCTCGACAACCCGACGGGCTGCGGCGCACGACGGGGGAGGGGCCGCTCGCGCCCAGGGCCCGTCTCCCGAATCCGTCCGCGGGATCGTCGTATGCATGAACGAGACTTGGGCGATCGACGAGGACGACGGTGCGTCGGTGTCTCCCGACACTGTCAGTCGTCCGTGACCCGGCCGGTGCCGACCGGACGGCCGTCACCACCCCTGACCCCATCTCCTCCATCCCGGAGGCCCTTTGACGAGCCACGTACCCGCCTTCGCCCATGAGGGTGAAGTACAGAGAAGCCCCACCATGAAAAGACGGCGGTCATCTCCCCGGCCGGCCCCTACGCCGCCGGCATCCTCCTTCGGTCTGCCCGGCCCGTGGCTCAGGAGCACGCGCGTGCCGCATCGTCCCAGGCGCCGGGGCTGCGGTGGTGGTTCTTGTGCCCTTCGGCAAGTACACGGCGCAGTTCGGCGAGGTGCTGGGTGTCCGCGGGGAGATCCAGCCGGTCGAGGAGGGCCAGTGCGGCGGTCGGTTCCAGGTCGCCGTAGATGTCGTGGAAGCTCGACCTCAGACCGCGGAAGACCGCTGGATGTAGCGCGGAAAGCCGTGCGGCGGTGAGGTACGTCGACTCCTTCACCGTCCAGCGCACCGGGCCCGAGCACTCCAGAACCCGACGGGCGCGGCGGAGCTGGGCTTCCGATCGCTCGGTCACCACTCGGTCGATGTCATTGCCGAGGACCTCGACGAAGGCCGCCGCGGAGGTGGTGTGGTCCTCGAACCAGTCCACCCACAGCGAGTAGGTGACGGTCTCGGCATCCCGGTCCGCTTCCAGCCGTTGACGGTAGCCGTCCCACAGCACGTCGGCCGGCAGGGGCCCCTCCGCGCTGTCGTCCGCGAACCGGATCTCGCAGGTGACCCAGTATTCGTCGAGGAGGTCCAGCAGCCCGAAGGCCAACCGCACCTGGTCGGCCGCATCCAGGTCCTCGGCGAACACATCGCCGGCCCAGGAGTGCGCCACCTCATTGGCGGTGAGCAGCACGCCCGGCTTCTCGTCGCTCACCCATCCGTCGCGCACCTGACGGACGCCCTGGTCAGCCAGCCAACGCCGCGCCGCCTCCGCAACGTGCATCTCCATCCCGGCAGTATGGCGAACCTCGCCGGATTCGGGCCGACCGACCTCGCTGACGACGACGGCTTCCGGCTCCACGGTCCCTGCCGAACACCCCCACCTCCGACGACCGTCCGCCGGTCGTCGCACCCCCGCCCGTTCCCGCGCTTTGGTCCTGAGGCCGGGGCGCGGGTACCGGGTGCGGGGGCTCACCAGCCGAAGCGGCGGTTGACCACCGCGGCGAACTCCTCGAAGCTCAGGACGCGGTCACCGTTCTGGTCGGCCGCGTCGAAGAGGGCGGCGGAGTCGTCCACGTCCCCGACCCCCCAGAAGGGGATCACGCCCTGTGCCGCCATGGTGGGCCCCTTCTCCCGCATCGCCCGGATGACCTCGACACGGCTCAACGTGCCGTCCTGGTCGAGGTCGAGCGCATCGAAGAGGATCCGGGCCTTCTCGCTCATCACGTGTCCTGTCCGGTGGGGCCGGGCGCACATGCGGCCGGCGCGTCGTGTGAGGGAGGACGTGCCGGCCACCCCGGAGGTTGCCTCCTTCCGGGCGCGTTCATCGGGACGTCGCCCCGCCGCGGGAGCGCCCCCGAGAAGGGATCCATGAGCGTTCCGCGCAGGACACCGGCTGTTGGGGGAAGGGGCGGGACGCGCCCGTGCAGCGATCGTCCGGACGGTTCCCCGGGACCGGAGCCGCCGACCGCGCACCCCCGGCGCCCGCGCGCACTCAGGTGCCGGCACCCGGGAGCGAGGCGAGTGCGGCGTCGAGTCGTCGGGCCGCCTCGTCAGCGACGGGGGCCATGGCCTCGACACCGGTCAGAGTGACCATGGTGGCCGGGTCGATCGCCTGCACGACGGCCTGTTCGCCCTCGGTGCGGACCACGACGTTGCAGGGCAGCAGCAGGCCGATCGAACGGTCGGCCTCCAGGGCCTGACGGGCGAGCGGAGGATTGCACGCCCCGAGGATCAGATACGGCTCCATGTCGTGGTCCAGCTTCGCCTTGAGCGTGGCCCGGACGTCGATTTCGGTCAGGACGCCGAAGCCCTGGTCGGCCAGCGCGCGCCGGACGGCTTCCACCACCTCCTCGAAGGTTCCCGTGGGCCTGACGGTGCGGTCGTACGGCATGCTCTTCCCCTCGCTGTTCCGCTGATGGCCTCGCCGGTGCCCGGGTGCCCCGGATCGTCGCACTGCTCCGCGGCGGCCCGGGCCGGGGCATCACGAGGAGCATCATGCCCCGCTCGCTCCCCTCAGGAAGCGAGCGACAGGCCCCACGAGAACGCTCGGTGTCGAAGGGCAGTCGGCCCGCGGTCGCGGAGCCGCGTTCAGAAGAACCTCAGAACTTCGTGTGCCAGGCTGGCGCGCCTGTTCGCCACGTGGTGCGACCCATTCAGTGAAGGAGCTTTTCGTGAGCTTGGTCAACGGCCTGCCCGCGCACATCCTGCTCGTGCATTTCGTCATCGTGCTCGTCCCCCTGACCGCCCTGGCACTCGTGGCCGGTGCGATCTGGCCGGCGGTGGCACGACGCATGGGCATAGCGCTGCCGTTGCTCGCCCTGGTCACGTTGCTGAGCGTGCCCTTGGCTTCGGAGGCGGGGGAATGGTTGGAACGGCACGTCGAGAGCAATGCGCTGGTCCGCCAGCACGCCGAGCTCGGCGACGGCCTGCTGCCCTGGGCCGGCGGCCTGTTCGCACTGGCCGTCGGCGTCTGGTGGACGGCGCGCCGCAACGGCACGGCCGGGTCGGGAGAGGGGACCGAAGCGGCGGCCGCGCCGTCCTCGGGTGTGCTCCGCTCTGCCGCGCCGGTGCAGATCGCCGCAGTGGTGCTCTCGCTCGTCGTGGCCGTGGGCGCGGTCGTGGACGTGTACCGCATCGGCGACTCGGGGGCGAAGGCCGCGTGGCAGGACGGGTTCTCCCAGACGGCCATCGGCGGGCACGGCGAGGACTGACCCGTCAGCGCTCGTCCCCGGCAGCGATCGCCGGGGACGAGCGGGTGCGGCCCCGGGCGACACGCAGGCTCAGACGGTTCCCCACGGCAGCCGCACCGTGAACGTCGTTGCCCCCGGTGTGCTCTCCAAGTGCACGATCCCCCCGTGCGCCTTCACGACGGCCGCGACGATCGACAGCCCGAGCCCCGCCCCGCCACCCGCGTCCTTCGTGCTGCGGTCGGCCCGGGTGAACCGTTCGAAGAGGCCCGGCCGAGCCTCCTCGGGAACACCGGGGCCGTCGTCGTGCACCTTCACGACGGCCCCCGCTCCGTCCGCTGAGAGGCCGACGGTCACCTTGGTTCCGGCAGGGGTGTGCGAACGGGCGTTGGCCAGCAGGTTGCACACCACTTGCTGGAGGCGGAGCTCGTCGCCGGTGACGGTCACCGGCTCCTCGGGGAGGTCCAGTTCCCAGTGGTGGGCGGGACCCGCCGCCCGTGCGTCCGTCACCGCGTCCAGGATCATGTGGGTCAGGTCGACGGGCAGCGCTTCGAGGGGACGGCCGGCGTCCAGGCGGGCGAGGAGCAGCAGGTCGTCGACCATCGCCCCCATCCTGCCCGACTCGGCGACGATGCGTTCCAGCGCCCGGGTGACCTCCGGCGGCACCGAGCCGGGGTGCAACAGGGCGAGCTCTGCGTGACCGCGCACGGTGGCGACCGGGGTGCGCAGTTCATGGCTGGCGTCGGCCGCGAAGCTGCGCAGCCGCTCCTGGCTGGCGTGCCGTTGGGTGAGGGCGTCCTCGACGTGCCCGAGCATGCGGTTGAAGGCACCGGCGACCCGTCCCACTTCGCTGCGTGGGTCGGATTCGGGGACCCGCGCGGGCAGGGCCACCTCGCCGCTGGCCAGCGTGAGCCTGCTGACCCGGGTCGCCGTCGCGGCGACCCGGCTCAGCGGGCGCAGCGACCAGCGCACCCAGAAGGCGCCCGCGACTCCGGTACATGTCAGGGCGGCGCCGAACACGATCCCCGCGACCAGTTCCAGCCGGTGGACGGGAGCCTCGACCGGCTCCCAGGGCAACCCGGTCACCAGGACGTCGCCGTCGACGCCCGGTGCCGCCATCACCCGGTAGTCGTCCAGCGCGGAGAGGTCTACGGTGTGGCCCCTGCCGTCCGTCGGGATCGCGGCCAGCCGTCGGACGTCCGCTTCGGTGAGCGGGACGGAGGAGGAGCCGGTGGAGAGCACGACGGCCACGTCGACGACCGCACCGTTGCGCAGACGGGCGCCGAACGTACCCGTGGACTGGCGGCGCGTGTCGCCGTGCTCTTCTTCCTCCTCCTCGTCCTCTTCGACCTCGTGCTCCGAGGGCGGTCGGCCGGCGCGCGCCAGGCTCGCCGGGAAACGGGTGCCGCCCTCGGCGAGCTGTTGGTCGAGCCGTTCGGTGAGGACCCCCTTCAACTCGACCACCGCGGCCACGCCGACGGCGGCGCAACAGACCGCCAGCAGCACCACCAGGCCCAGGGTCAGCCGGGCACGCAGGGTGGGGGGAAGCAGACTCCTCATGCGGACGCCGGCTTCAGTACGTATCCCGCCCCGCGCACGGTGTGGATCATCGGCTCGCGGCCCGCGTCCACCTTCTTGCGCAGGTACGAGATGTACAGCTCGACGACATGGGCGCGGCCCCCGAAGTCGTACGACCAGACCCGGTCGAGGATCTGTGCCTTGCTGAGCACCCGGCGGGGGTTGCGCATCAAGAAGCGGAGCAGGTCGAATTCGGTGGGGGACAGGTCGATCAGTTGCCCGGCCCGGGTCACCTCGTGTGCGTCTTCGTCGATCACCAGGTCGCCCACGGTCAGGAGCGGGCCCTCCGTGGTCTGTCGCGCCATGCCCGCCCGGCGCAGCAGCCCGCGCACCCGGGCGACGACCTCCTCCAGGCTGAACGGCTTGGTGACGTAGTCGTCGCCACCCGCCGTGATCCCCGCGATGCGGTCCTCCACGGTGTCCCGGGCGGTGAGGAAGAGCACGCAGACGTCCGCCCGTACGGCGCGCAGGGCACCGAGCACGGCCAGCCCGTCGGTGTCGGGGAGCATCATGTCCAGGACGACGGCGTCCGGCATCAGCTCCCGGGCGGCGGCGACCGCCGCGGCCCCGTCGCCGGCCGAGCGGACGTGCCAGCCTTCGTAGCGGAGTGCGCCGGACAGCACCTCGGCGAGGTCGGGGTCGTCGTCGACGACGAGGACGCGGAGCGGTGTGCCGTCGGTGCGGGTGAGGGCGGGGCGCCCAGAGCGTGTGGTGTTCATGGCGCCTCTAGGATCGCCCCTCGCGAGGGTGCCTGACACCCACGGACGCTCTGAGTTTCCTCTGAGACCGTCCTGTGCCGTCGCCGGCCCGCGAGACCGGGGCCGAAGGCCGCCCGGGGCGGGGCACGGCCCCCTCCGGGCGACTGTCGTCCTCCCGGCACGCCGGCCCCTCCCGGATCGGCGACGGCCGGATCACGACGCCACCAGGGTGGCGCGATCCGACAGGAGATGCCGACCGGGGCGTCCTACAGTCGCGTCATGTACCCAGACCCAGACCTGACCGGCATTCCCGTGGACGCCTCCGCACCCGTCCTGGTCACCGGCGCGACCGGATACGTCGCCGGGTGGCTCGTCAAGGGACTCCTCGAGGCGGGCGTCACGGTGCACGCCGCAGTGCGCGACCCCCACAACACCGCGAAGATCCAGCACCTCCTCGACTTCGCCGAGGAGGCACCCGGAGAAATCCGCTTCTTCGCCGCGGACCTGCTGGCCGACGGCTCGTACGGCGAGGCCATGGACGGCTGCCGCATCGTGTTCCACACCGCGTCCCCGTTCACCAGCCGGGTGGACGACCCGCAGCGCGAACTGGTCGACCCCGCCGTGCGGGGCACCCGTACCGTCCTGCGGAGCGCCAATGCCACGCCCTCGGTGGAGCGCGTCGTGCTCACCTCCTCCTGCGCCGCGATCTACACCGATGCGGTCGATTGCGCCGCCGCTCCCGGCGGCCGGCTGACCGAGGAGGTCTGGAACACCACCGCTTCCCTCGACTACCAGCCCTACAGCTACTCCAAGACCCTGGCCGAGCGGGCCGCGTGGGAGATCGCCGACGCGCAGGACCGCTGGAAGCTCGTCGTCGTCAACCCGTCGCTGGTCATCGGGCCCGCGACCAATGCCCGGCCCACGTCCGAGAGCTTCGCGATCGTCCGGCAGTTCGGTGACGGCACCCTGCGTCGGGGCGCACCCCGAGCCGGCCTCGGCGTGGTCGACGTGCGTGACCTGGCGCGCGCCCACATCGCCGCCGGTTACCTCCCCGACGTCCACGGCCGCCACATCGTCTCCGGCCACGACACCGATGTGCTCGCGCTCGCCCAGGTGCTGCTCCCGCGCTTCGCGGACCGCTTCCCCCTTCCCCGGCGCGCCCTCCCGAAGCCCCTCGTCTGGCTCGCGGCCCCGACGGCCGGGCTCACCCGCACCTTCGTCAGCCGCAACGTCAACGTCGCCTGGCAGGCCGACAACGGCAAGAGCCGCCGAGAGCTGGGGATGACGTACCGACCGATCGAGGAGTCGATGGGGGACATGTTCCAACAGCTCGTCGACCGTGGCTCGGTCCCCGCGCCCGCCTAGAACGGTGCCGACGTACTCCCTCGCCCCGGGGTGGCAGCGGGTCCTCTCCGCACTCGACCTGGACCCGGTCCAGGTGCTGCGGCGCGCCGACCTGCCGACGGACCTCTTCGAGGGGCCCCGGAAGCGCATCGGGGCCGAAGACTTCTTCGCACTGTGGGAAGCGGCCGACGCCCTGTACCGCGGCCCCGACCTCGCGGTCGCGGCTGCCTCCGGGGTGTCGGCCGACCACTTCGACATCCCCGTCCTCGCAGGGCTGGCCGCACGCGACCTCGCGCAGGCGGCGGAACGGATCGACACCTACAAGAGGTTGATGTACCCGGTCACCCTGGACGTGCGCGCGGACGCCGGCCTGCGGATCGCGCTGCGCCCGAGGGACCCCTTCACCCCTCCGGCCGTGCTGGAACGGTTCGAGCTGCTGTTCTGGGTGGCTTTCGCACGGCTGGCGACCGGGGCCCGGGTGGGGCCGGTGAGGGTCACGGTGCCGGAGCCGCCCGAGGAGCAGAGCGCCGTCACCGAGTTCCTGGACGGGGTGCCCCTCACCAAGGGCCGTCGTGCCGAGGTCGTCTTCTCCCCGTACGACGCGCACCGTCCGTTCGTGACGACCTCCCACGCCGCTGTGCGGCAGTTCCTCGAACCGGAGCTCGATCGGCGGCTGCACGCGCTCGAAGCATCCACCACCTGGACGGAACGCACCCAAGCCGTACTGCTCACCTGTCTGCCCGCCGGGCGGCGCTCGCTGGCGGAAGTGGCGTCGGAGCTCGACACGAGCCCGCGCACGCTCCAGCGCCGGCTCGGCGGCGAGCGGACCTCGTTCCAAGAGGTCCTGGCGCAGACCCGTGAGCGGATGGCGCGCGCCTATCTCCAGCGCTCCGTCCTGTCCTACGCCGAAATCGCCTTCCTGATCGGCTACGAGGAACTGACCTCCTTCCACCGCTCGCTGCGCCGATGGACGGGGGAGACGCCGCGCGGCTTGCGTTCCGGAACGAGCGTCCCCGTGTGACCGTCACTGCGGCCACCGTCCACGCCCGGCCCCGATGCCCCGCCGCTTTCCGCTCGTACGCCGAGGATCCGCCGCATCGACGATGCGGCGGATCCCGTCACTCCAGCCGGCTCGCCCCCGGGGGAAACGACGGCCCCGGGCCGTGTCCCGCCCGTCGGCTCCTCCCGGGCGGGCCCGGACCGACGCACCCCGGCACGGGGTTGCGACGACCGCCGTCGGCTGGCCCGGCGGGACCGCTGCGGACCGCCCCGACGACCGTTCTGCGGCCGGGACGGTCCGCCGGGGTCAGGGAAGCACTTGTCGGACGATCACCCCCACTCGGGTCACCGCGCCCTGCCGTCCGCGGCGCCGGTGACGACGCCGCATCGGGGGCTGCTCGGGAGGCTCGCCGGCAAGCAGGAGAACCGCCAGGAGACAAGGCATCAGGACCAGCAGGCAGAAGGTCATGCCCCCTCCCCGACGGTCCCCTTCCCGATCGGGGCGCGTCTGGCGCCGCGGGTCGGCGGGGAACCCCAGGCAGCTGCCCTCAGCCTCTCCATCGCAGGCGTCACGCCGGTCAGGCGCAACCTGCGGCCTTCTGCCGTCCAGCTCCGCAGGACGCGCAGCAGGGCGGAGTCGGCGAAGGTGACGAGCGAGGTGTCCAGGACGAGGCGGCGACATCCCCAGCCGGAGGCCGCGGCCAGCAATGCCCGCAGCGGTCCCGCACTGTAGTGGTCGACCTCACCGTGGAGCGCGATGCGCAGGGTGTCCTTGCCGTGCGTGCTGCAGGCGCGGACGCTTATGCCGCACGGCGCGACGTCCGCGCCCTGTTCGGACGAACCGGCACCGGACGGGGCGGCAGGGGTGGTGGGCAGTATCGGAGGGTTGCTCGTGGTACTCACGCCTCCCCAACGGCCCTGCCTCCGCGCCCGGCACGGTGCATCACTCCGCCGGAGCGGCTTTTAACGCATTGGAGGGCAATGGTGCCGGTCGTGCATCCGTTTGCGGACCGGGCGCCGGGCCGGCGGAGCGCCGGGAACCGCGGGAGCCGACGATCCGCCGCTCGACGCCACTGCCGGTGGAAGCTCCCACACGGCCGGCGGCGGGGACGCTGTCGGGGCGGAGACCCGGTCCACGGCCGGCCCTGCCGGTAGGGCGGGCTCCGAGCGGGCCGGTGCCGTCGGGTGGCTCCCCGGTCACAGTTCCGAGGTGACGTCGTCGGTGCGGGGTCGTTTTCCCGATGTGGATTCCTCCGAGACGACCAGCACGCCCGAGCAGACCGCCTCCATACCCTCCCCGGGGTCGCCTTCCCGGATCGCGGCCGAGGCGGTGCTCGTCGAGCACTACCCCGCGCTCGTACGCCTGGCCCACCTCATCCTGCCCCCCGCCCTCGGCCGCCACCGCAGGGTCCTCGCCGCCCACGCCCTTGTGCAGCGCAGCCTCGCGCGGAGCGGCGGCACCCGTGCCACGGCCGGTGCGGCCACCGGCGGTGAGGTCCATCGAGTCCCCGCACCCCGGGCAGCCGGGGCGTCCGGGCAGACCGCTCACGACTGGCTCCGCACCCACGTCGTCCGTGGGGCCCTGCGGCCACCGTTCACGGTGTCGGCGGGGGCGGCCCTGCCCGCGGCGCTCGGGCTGCGGGTCTTTCCCCGGGCCGGCGGCACGGACGAACTCGCCCTTGACCGGATGCTCGCAGCGGCAGCGCCCGAGACCCGCGCCGCCCTTGCCCTGACGGTGTTCGAGGGCCTTGCACCGGCATCCGTGATCGCCCTGCTCCGTGCTGCGGACGTGAACGCTCCGGAGCAGGCCCTGAACCGGGCCGAACGGTTGTGCGCGGGTCGTGACCCGGACGTGGCCGGGCTGCTGCGGGGACCGGAGTTCGACCCCTGCACGGTCCTCCTGCGGCCCACCGATCTGTTGGGCCGGCGCCGACGTTTCCGGCTCGCGGCCCTTGCCGGGGCCCTGGCCCTGTTCGCCGGGATCGTTGCCGTCGGCGCCCCGAGCAGTTCCCCCGGGACGGCCCCCGACCCGATGGCGTCCGCCGTCCCCGACCGGGTGGTTCCGGTGCGCGTCCCCGCCGAAAGGTGGGCCGACACCTCGCGGGTCGACTTCACGGCTTGGCCCGCCCGGGGAAACCGCACCGACGACCAGGACCTGCTCCGACGGGCCTGGGCCGCATGGACGGGCGGAAGCCCCCGGGGTGCGGGGGCCGAGCAGCCCTCGTTGCTGTACGCGGGTTCCGTCGACGGAGCGGAGGTCGTCCTGCTGCACACGGGGCGGACGCTCGTCCGCTACACCGAGCCGATCACCGGACGCGGCCGGCCCTCATGGGTGGAGGCACGGGCCGACGACAGCGACGTGACGACGGCGGCGGCCGTGGTCCTCGCACGGGAAGGAGGCCGGACCCGGTACCTCCTCGCGCCCTGGATCGCGGAGGCGGGGGTGCGGGACCTGCGGGACCCCGGCGCCGCCGTGCGGTCGCTCCGCGTCACCGCCGACGGGACCACCGAGCCCTTGGCGGACCCCGCACCCGCGGCCGGTCCGGGGGACTGCCGCGCGGTGCCCGTCCTCCAGTTGCGCTCCTCGACGCGGATCGTGGAGGACCACGCCTTCCTCCTCGCCGATCTGGGCGGCCTCAGTCCCGTTCACCTGACCTGGAGCCCTCTGCCCGTTCCCGGGAGCCCGGCGCGCCGACCGCACGAGGCCGCGGGACCGCTCGGACTCGCTGCCTGGTCGCGTTCGGCGTGTTCCCTTCCGCTCCTCCGGGACAGCGGCGTCCGCTCGGTCAACCGGTGGGAGTTCGCCGCACAAGACCTTCCCGGACGGGCGGGGCGAGCCCTCTGGGTCTGCTCGCGGGCCGACACCTGGGAGGGGAGGGGACGAGCCGACGTGAGCCTGGAGCTGCCCGGTCGCACCGTCCCCGTCACGACGGTGCGCAACACCGCCGCCTGCGGACGCTTCGGCCAGGACGTCCTTGCCGGAACGTTCTGGTCCGCGCCAACCGGGACCCGGTACCTCCTCGCAGCGGGCAGCCGGCGCGTCACGGAAGTCACCGTGGACGCGCCGGTGAGGGCTGACGTGCGGGGGCGGGTCCTCGCGGTACGGGCCGACGCGATGACGCCGGTCCGGCTCACCGGACGGCTTCCGGACGGTTCGCCACTGCCCGGTTGGACGGTGCGCGAGGTGGCGGGGAGCGGTTGAGCCGGCGGGGCCGGGCGACACGGTGGAGGCGCCTTGGCGAGGGGCCACGGTCCTCGTCGGCCCGATCGGACGGCCGTGCGAAGGTCCTGCTCGGGCAGGCCGCCCGACCCGGTGCGCAGGACGGTCACCGCCCGCCCTCCGCGGCGGGTCCGGCCGTGGTCGCAACGACCCGGTCCAGGTCGACGGAGAGCGACTTCAGCCATGCCTCGGCGTCGTAGTAGAGCGGCGGTGCCGGAGGGGTCGGGGGCTCCCCGCGGCCTGCTCCAGGGGGCACGGAAGCGGCCGGCGGCGGCCGGGGGGCGCCCTCCAGGAGGCCACCGGTCCGTTCGTAGCGCCCGGCCAGTACCGCGCCGTCCACGTCGAGTCCACGACGCCACGGAGAGGTCCGGGCTTCGACGGGAAGTCCTCCCGAGCACAGGCGCCGGGCCCCGCGCAGGGCGTGGTGTCCTGCGATGAGGGCCGCATGCCAGTCCACGGTGGCGGTGCCGGGGTGCTGGGGTTCCCTCTGGTACTGGGCGAAGGCCGACTCCGCCAGCGTCAGGGCACGGCGCAGCGGAACCAGGTCGTCCTCTCCCGCCGTCGCACCGTGCGCGAGGACCGAGGTGGTCGACGTGATGGTCGAGCCGATGGCGCGGAAGAGGACGGCGACGTCTCGGCGGAGCTCCCCCTGGGCGCCTCGGGGCCAGGCGAGCAGCCCGAGGACCAGGCCGATGGAGCTGCCGACGAGGACGTCCAGGAAGCGGAACTCGGCCAACTGCCAGGTGGCGGGCGCGAGCTGGGCGAAGACGACGGAGACGACCAGGGTGAACAGGCCCTGCGCCCACCCCACACCGCGCGTCGGGCCGATCCAGAACGCAGCCGACATGATCACCGGCAGCAGCACGGCGTAGGCCGTGGCGTTCTCGCCGACGAGCACCAGCATCACGGCGGCGATCAGCGCGCCCAGCAGCGTGCCGGCGAGGGCCCTGGCCACGGTCGCACCGGTCTGTGCGGCCGTGGTGCGGGTCAGGGTGAGGACGGCCAACATGGCCCAGAAACCGTGCGGCAGGGAGTCGAGCCCGGCCACGGTACGAGCGGCTGTCAGCGCCAGGCTGATGCGCACGGCGTTCTGGAAGTGCACCGAGCGGGGGCTCAGATGGGCTTTCAGCCGGTGTCCCCACAGACGTGCAGGACCCTGCCCGGCGTACCAGAAGCCGCCGTCCCGCGCCTCGGCCGGTCCGGGCTGCCGCCCCACGGAGAGGTTGACCGCGGACGCGAGGGTCACACCGGCGTGGGCGGCTTCGATGAGCGCGGCCTGGCGGCGCAGGACGACGTCGATCGTCTCGGGTGTCTCCCCGGGCATCGTCACCGTGCGCAGTCGGAGGTAGACCGCCAAGGCATCGCTCAGCCGTTCCGTGTCGGCCGGGCGGCCCGTGCGCAAGGCGGTGGACGTCCTCAGGGCCGACGCCGCCACCTCGTGCAGAAGGGCCAGGGTCCGGGGACGGGGGCCCCGCGGTCCCGGCGCCGGCACTTCTTGCAGCCGGGCCAGCAGGACACGGGCGGCCATGCCGGTGTGGGTGAGCGCGCGTTCCCGCGCTCCCGGGCCGGCCGGCCGCTCCGCATCCGGCACTCGGGAGGGGCGCAGCGCTTCACCGGCGGACCTCGCCTCGGCCTCCGTCCCGGTCGACAGCGTCCACGGCGGCCGTGCGAGCTCGGACGCGCAGCGCGCTGCGATCGCTGCCGCATCCGCGGACAGGACCCGGTAGGAGACGCCGGGCGGGTCGGGCAGCACCAGCCGCTCGGCGAGTACGAGCAGTAGGAAGCCGAGCGTCGTCCCGCCGAGCCGTTCGCCCAGCGCCTGCGGTGCGTACGGCGGGAAGCACGGCAGGATGTAGAGCAGCTGGAGGCCCGCGGACGCGCCGGCCGGCCGGGGGCCGGCCACGGCCGAGTAGGCGAGCAGGAAGCCGACCACCAGTATCCCCGTCGCCGCGGTCCAGGTGCGTACGGCGAGCAGCGTTCCTGCGGTGACGAGGAGCCAGCCGATCGGAAGGAGCCGGACGAGGACGACGGCGCGCTGTCGTCCCGTGCCCGGAATGCGGGAGAGCCCGGCCATCGCCACCGCGGCGAACAGGCCGTATGTGGCGGTGGTGGGTTCGTGCAGGCCGTAGAGGCCGATGTAGAAGGCGGTGACCGCGGCCAGTGTCACCCGAGCCGCCCGCCTACCGGTGTACGCCGATGCGGACGTGCCGTGCCTCAGTTCGCGGACGAGCCGGTGCAGCCCCCGGTCCCCGCGGGCGGTGCCACTGGTGCCCGTTCCTGAGCCCATGACCAGCCTCTTCGCCGTGCGCCCGCTTCCGAGGACAGCGGTGTCGGAGTGGACGCGGGTGTGTCAGTCGTCGTGGAGCGCGGTTCGTGGGGCCCCGACGGAGGGCCCGTGCGCGGCGTCGGCGGCGCGGACGTCCCGGAGGTCGTCCGGGATGGGGACGTCGTCGCATGCGGCCCGAACGCGCACGGAAGTGACGCCGGCGCCGGCCCTGCGGGGTTCGTCGACTCCTTGCTTCCCCTCGACCCGCAGCACATCGGCCTCGCCGCCGGTGGCCGGGGCCGTCCGAAGGAGCTCCGGCCGGACGGGCGACGGAGCGGTCGGAGGAGGAAGCCCGCTCATGTTCCCTCCAGGTCACGC
Source organism: Streptomyces sp. NPDC058877 (assembly GCF_042742855.1). NCBI lineage: Bacteria > Bacillati > Actinomycetota > Actinomycetes > Kitasatosporales > Streptomycetaceae > Streptomyces > Streptomyces sp. NPDC058877. The sequence goes on from NZ_JBHYMF010000030.1 coordinate 43,041, forward strand.
GCACGGATGCGCACCGTTCTGGCGGCCTCACCGACTGCGACGGAAGAGGCGTCCTCGGCCGTCCCCCCGGTTCCATCCTCGGGGTCCGTGCACGATCTGCAACCCGTCAGAGGGCGCGGTCAGCGCAGCACGGCGGCCAGCAGGTCGCCGCCCAGCGACGCCAGATCGGCGAGATCGAGGGTGTAGCGGACGTAACGCCCCTGCCGTCGGGTCGTGAGCAGGCCTGCACGACGCAACACGGCGAGGTGGCGGGAGACCTCCGGGGGCGAGAGTTCCCAGGCGTGGGCAAGTTCACTGGTGGTGTGCGGGCCACGGGCCAGGGTACGCAGCAGGCGCAGTCGCACCGGATGCGCCAGTGCCTCCAACCGGAGCGTGACCGTCTCCAGCGGCACCGGCTCCGAGGGCTCCGCCTCGGCCACGGGGTACTGCACCACGGGCTGCCACCCGGGTGCACGGACCACCACCAGGTGCGGGCGGCCGAAGACGCTGGGAAGGAAGGTGACCCCGGTGTCGCGGGCCGACGTCGCATGGTCCTGGAGCTTGTCCACCACGATGTGGCTGCCGTCCGGTGTCAGGCTGACGGCGCCGGAGACCGATGCGAGTGCTGCCTCCGTGCCCTGGCGTTTCAGCAGGTCGTTCTTCAGCCGCAGATCGGTGGCGAGTGCCACGGCCACCTTCGTCCAGGCCGCGTCGAAGAAGGCCCCGGCGCACAGTTCGAGGGTCTGGCGCACTCGGGCGCGCATGACTGCGGGCTCCGCGAGCAGCCGTTCCGCGAAGGCCTCCTGGCGGGCGCCGCGGGCCTGGGCCAGGTCCAGGGCACGCTCGCGTGCCGCTGCGTCGGCGAGCGGGGACGGCGAGCCGAAGCGCACCCGATTGCTGCCGCACGTGGTGATGAGCGCGGAGGTCACGTAGGCGTCGTCACCCATCCGGTCCACGTCGTCCAACTCCTCGGCGAGCGTCTGCCGGGGATGCGCGGGGACCAGGAAGTCGGCTCGTGAAGAACGCCAGAGGAACTCGGCCTCCCACAACCGCTCGGCCAGCTCGGGCGGCAGACCGGCCCAGACGTCCCCGGCCCAGTCCGCGAGCTGTGGGTGGTGCCCGGGTTCGGCCAGTACGTGCAGCATCGCGGTCAGCTCGGCCAGTGGGGAGGCGGCGAACCTCAACCCCGCGGACGGCAGGCCAGTGATGTCGATCTTCAACGTCATCCGTTCATCATCGCTGGTCGAGCGGCCGGGACCGCGTCGATTGACGGTGTTGGTCAACCGACGAGGTCGGCCCGGCGGCCGAACGCACCGTTGACGCCATGGCAATCACTACCAAGATCCAGCCGCGTGCCCTCGTCCGCGCCTCCGGAGGCCCCCGCTATGCCCTCGCCCTGGCGGTGGACGCGCTCGGCACCGGTCTGCTCCGCCCCTTCCTGCTGCTCTACGGAGTGATGGTGGTGAAGCTGTCCGCTCCGGCCACCGGCATCGGCATGACGCTCGGCATCGTCATGGGCCTGGTGTGCATGCCCGCCGTGGGCCGATGGCTGGACCGGGGGGCACGCAGCACGGTCGTGGCGGCGTCGATGCTGGTGCGGGTGCTCGGAGTGGTGCTCTTGCTGGCGACTCCGACCGGGAACGTCTGGCTGTTCGCGACGGCGGCCCTCTTCCTCGGCATCGGCAACCAGGCGTGGCCGGCAGCCCATGCGGCCCTGGTGGCCACCGTCGCCCAGGGGCGTGAACGCGACGCCGCCCTCGCGGCGGGCCGTGCCCTGCGCAACGCCGGTCTGGGTACGGGCGCCCTTCTCGCCACCGTGTGTCTGACGGGCGGGACCACCGCACTGCAGATGCTGGCGGCTGCCACCGGAGTCGCCTACCTCGCGGCGGCGGCCTTGGCCTGGTCGGTCCGAATCCATGCGGGACCGGCCGTTGCCGCGGCCGAGGACGGGGCCGAGGGGCCCGCACCGCGGATGGGCGCGCTACTGGCCGCCAATGTGGTCTACGTCTTCTGCCTGAACGTCCCCGAAATCGCGCTTCCCCTGATCCTGGTGACGCAGCTGCACGCATCCCCGGTGTGGTCGGCGGCCATTTTCGTGGCGAACACGGTGCTGGTGGTCACCTTGCAGGTTCCGGTCACCGTCCTGCTGTCCCGCTTCTCCCGGCGTACTGCGCTGGCGCTCGCGGGGGTGGTGCTCGCCGCGTCCTATCTCGGTTTCCTCGCGGCGACCTCCTTCGGGCACGGATGGGGTGCCCCGGCCGTCGTCGCCGTTTCCGTGGTGTGCACCCTCGGCGAGATCGTCTATGCCGGCAGTGCCACCGCGTTGGTCACGGCCCTCGCGCCGACCCGGGTCCTGGGGCGATCCCTCGCCCGCTTCCAGCTCTCCACGGGTTTCGGCCTGGCCGTCTCCCCGGCGGTCATCACCGCTCTCGCGGCCCGCGGCCCGGCCGCCCTGTGGGGGAGCCTCGCCGCTGCGACGCTCCTCTCCGCCTCCGCCGTCGCCATCGAGAAGGGACCGCGGAACGCGGTTCGGCGGTTGGTGCCGCCGGCCGCGAGGGCACCGCGAACGCGCCGGTCGCCGGTGCACTGACCCGAGGTCGGGGCAGTGCACCGTGCTCGGGGCGCGGGCGACGGGTGCCGCAGGGCGTCTGGCGGAGTGATGAGACCTGCCGTCCGCGGTGGTGCGGTGCGGGACGGATCAGACGGGTTCGGCGCGCAGGAGGGCGGTGGCGTCCAGGATGCGGTCGAGGTCGTGGTCGGTGAGGGCGGAGTGGAGGCAGATGCGCAGGGGGAGGTGGCCGGGGCGGGGGACGGGCAGGACGAAGGCGCTGGTGCGGATGGCGGCGGTGTCCAGGGCGGCGACCGAGCGGGCGAGGCGGGGCAGGGTGGTGTGGACGAGGGAGGCGATGTGGGCGCCGTCGCCGACGTCCCATCCCTGCCGGTCCAGCCCCGTGCGGAGGGTGCGGGTGTGGTCGGCGAGCCGCGCCCTTGCGCGGTCGGCGCGTTCGATCAGCGTGAGGGTGGCGTCGATGCCGGCGATGTCGCGTGGCAGGAGGGTGGAGGCGAAGCAGGCGGAGCGGGCCCGGTAGCGGATCTGCTCGGCAGCGGTGTGGGTGGTGGCGATGATGCCGGCGCGGCCGGTGAACGCCTTGGCCAGGGAGGCGGTGCGGTGCGTGATCCGGCCTCCGATCCCGGCCTCGGCAGCGAGTCCACGGCCGGCCGGACCGAGCGCGCCGAGGGAGTGGGACTCGTCCAGGACGAGGTCCGCGCCGTGGCGGCCGGCCACTTCCACCAGGGCCGCCAGCGGGGGAAGGTCGCCCCGGATGTTGTAGACGGCGTTGAGGACCACCAGGCCGGGGCCGTGACGGTGCAGCAGTTCGTCCAGATGGGCGGGGTCGTTGTGCCGGACGTCGTGGATCTCGGCGCGGGCGGCGAGTGCGCCGTCGGTCAGGGAGCTGTGGGCGGTCTCGTCCCGGAAGACCCTGGTGTCCTGCGCGAGAACCTGCAGGAGGCCGAAGTTCGCGGTCCACCCGGACTGGGTCAGCACGACGGCCTCGACGCCGAGCCAGGCGGCGATCCGTTCCTCCAGACGGCGCTGCGGGTCGTCGGAGAACAGGTGCGGGGCCGCCATCCGGTTGCCGTTCCCGTACAGCTCGTCGGCCTCGTGCTGTGCGGTGGTGATGGCCGGGTGTCCGCCGAGGGCGAGGTAGTCGTTGGAGACCACCTCCACGAGCTTGCCCTCGTCCTCCGGTTGCACACGGTTCCGGTAGAGGACGTCGAGGATCTCGTCGTCCACGTATTGCTGATGATCGTTCGTCACGGGCGAAGATCTACTACGTTCCTCGGCCGCGCTGCCGACGCGCTCACTCCCGAGGATGAATCAGTTGAACATTTCACCTTTCTGGCTGATGGGGACGACGTCCCCGCTGACCGGGTGGAGAGCGGTGTGGACCTCCGCTGCTGGTGGTACCGGTCCGCGGACGGCGTTCTGCGTCACCGCACGGGCAGTCGTCCGCGCAGGGGCCCGTCCTTCCACAGGACCGTTCCACACGCCTTCGAGGTGGGCGAGCGGGCCTTCGCGACGAAAGGGTGACCCGGCCGGGGGATCTCGCGGGCCGGGACGGGTCCGGTGCCGCCCGGCGGTCGTACGGTCGAACCCATCACCGAGGAGGAGGTCCGATGCGGAGGGTGACCTATTCGATGAGCATCTCGCTGGACGGCTACATCGTCGGGCCGGACGGCGGCTTCGACTGGACGGCGCCCAGCGAGGAGCTCTTCCGCTTCGCCACCGACGAGGTGCGCGAGGCAGGTGTCCACCTGTTGGGGCGACGGCTGTACGAGACGATGCTGTACTGGGAGACCGTCGACCAGAATCCAGCGCTCGACTTCTCCACGCTGGAGTTCGCCGAGATCTGGAAGCAGCTGCCCAAGGTGGTGTTCTCCACCACGCTCTCGACCGTGCGGGGCAACGCCCGCTTGGCCTCCGGCCGTCTGGCGGAGGAGATCGAACGATTGCGAGCCGAACCCGGGGACGGCAACATCGCGATCGGCGGTGCGACTCTCGCCGCCGGGGCAGCCGCGTTGGGGCTGATCGACGAGTACCGGGTCAGGGTCTGTCCGGTACTGGTCGGCGGCGGCGTTCCGTTCTTTCCCCGGCACGAGCGCCGGGTGGATCTCGAACTCGTCGAGACCCGCACCTTTGCTTCGCACGTCGTCTACCTCCGCTACCGCGTGGTGCGTCAGCCGGCTGGTCCGCCGAGCCCTCGGTGAACGCGCCGCCGTCGAACCCAAGCAATGCCGGAGCACGTCGAAGCGCCTCGGTCGGGGTCTGACCGCGGCGCGCGACAAAGGGACAACGGGGTGCTCCTGAACGGCTGACGGTCCTGCTGCGGTGCCGAGATCGCCGCGGCGGGCTCATCGTGCCCGCGCAGCATCCCCATCGTGGTCGCCGGGAGAGGTGTCGCCCCTCCCTCCCGGGTGGGCCACCGGGGTGCGGTGTTTCGCGACCACCCCTGAGGAACGTCGAGCGCAAGAGGGAGTCGTCTTGCCAAGCAGCCCCCGGGGGCTGCTCCCCGCCCAAGCAGCCCCCGGGGCTGCTCCTCCGCCGGAGACCCCGAAGAGCTCCTCGCAGCCCGTGGACCCGTTCACCGTCACGGGTGGAGGCTCGTGCAAGTGCCGATCGTCACGGGAGGGACGGAACCGCTGGGACTCGACGACCTTGCCGTGCAGGACGTCACGCGTGATGCCGTCGGGGCGGTAACCGAGTTCCAGCGACACGGAAACCGAGGAGAGGCCGTCGATGAAGGACATGGAGGAGGGCGTCAGGGGGAGGGTCCTCATTCGGTGACGCGGACCGCGAGCGCCGGACGGATGGCTGCCGCACGCCGTGCCGGTCCGATCGTCGCCAGGAGGGAAGCGACGAAGGTGGCTGCGGCGAGGCCGAAGATGCCGGCCCATTCGATGGGGAAGCCCCCTTCGAGGCCCTGGAACGCAGCACTGTTGCTGTACATCAGCCAGGTGGTGAGGACGCCCAGCAACGAGCCCAGCACGATTCCCTCCAGGGCGACGAAGGAGCTTTCCAAGAGGAAGGAGCGCTGGACCGTACGGGCCCGGAAGCCGAGTGCCCGCAGGATGCCGATGGTGCGGCGGCGTTCGCGCACGGCCCGCACCATGACGACGCCGAGGCCGGTGATGCCCACGCCGAGGCCCAGGGCGAGGAAGCCCTGCATGAGGCGGAAGAAGGCGGTGCTGGAGTCGAACTGGCGGCGGATGTCCGACTCGATGGGTGTGGCGACGAGACTGGAAGAGAGCTGCTCGCCCTGCAGTTGGGTCGCCACGACGTCGGCGGAGGCGCCGGGACCGGTTCGCACCAGCGCCGATGCGTTCCGTGCCTGGGCGCCGAAGAGTTCGCGGGTGGCCCTTTCGCTCGCCACGACGGGGTACGTGGTCGAACTGGCACCGGTGCCCGGGTAGAAGACCAGCCCGTTGCTGAGCACTCCGGCGATGATCCGCTGTTCACCACGGCCCGTCCGGGGATCCGTCAAGGTGAGGGTGTCACCGGGGTCGTAGTAGTCGCCCGCCGGGCCGCCGGTGCTGCCGAAGAAGCCGTCGATGACGACGTAGCGGGGATCGGAGGCGAGTGCGTGCCACACCGCGGCGTCGTCCTCGAGGCCGGGCAGGCGCTCGCGGAAGGTGATGCCGGTGATCGCACCGTCGGGCACCCCGACGGCGGCGATGTCGAGGAGCCCGTCACCGCGGTGCCCGGGGTCGGTGGCCTTGCCCGTGGCGTTGAGCAGCGGCGTCACGGCCGTGATCTCCGCGGCGGAGGGACCGGTTCGCACTTCGGTGACGAGCCGGTCTCCTGCGACCTCCGGGTTGTAGTCCAGGCGCAGGGTGTAACCGGCCGTGGCATCCGCGACGACTCCGTCCACACCGGCACGGAGGATGCCCGAGATCTCCGTCAGGAGCACGAGGACGAACACGATCAGCGTGTACATCACCAGCGTCGCACCGGTCCGGAAACGCTTGGCCAGGGGATAGGCGACCGCGAGCCGCGCCGCCAGGCCGCCTTCGGTGGGCCGCTCGAGGAGCCGTCGCAGGGGGCGGAGCAGCGTCTTCTGGTTGTCGCTGACCAGCACCACTGCGGAGAAGGCGGCCAAGGTGCCCTGGATGACGTAGACGGACATCGAAGGCGTGTCGAATATCCGGGGGCGGATGACGGGTGCCAGCAGCGTCCAGGCGAGTACGCCCCCCGCAACCAGGGTGGTGACCGTGTGCCGGGGCAGGACGCGCAGCAGTGCGGGAGCGGCGAGGGCGAGCGCGACGGCGGGCAGCAGGTAGGTCGCTTCGGGCTGGCTGCGGGCCAGGGCCGGTACGGCAGCGAGGACGCAGAGGACGGCAAGGGCGGTGGAGACCACCAGCAGACGACGACTCGCCCTTTGCCCGGACCGCGCCGGGAGGTCGCGTATGGCGGAGATGATGTTGAACCGGCTGATGCGCACACTGGTGGCCAGGATCGCGACGAAGGCGATGAGCAGGCCCAGGGCCAGTCCGTTGAGCACGCTGGTCGGGGTGATGGCGAACGCGATCCGGATGCTGCTCCCGCCGACCGACCAGCCTTGGAATATCTGCGCCGCGACCACGGCGACACCCCAGCCGACGGCGACCCCGATGGCCACGCCCGGCAGCACCGACAACAATGCGTAGGCGGCTCCTTCGAGGGTGAAGGAGCCGATGAGCCGCGAACGCTTCATCCCCACTGCCCGCACCATGCCCATTTGGGACTTCCGCTCCTCGCCGAGCATGACGAAGATGTTCACCAGCAACAGTGCGCCCGCGATGATGCTGAAACTGCCGATCATGAGGAACAGGGCACCGAGCGAGGCACCGGCCTGTTCCGCGTCCCGCAGCACCGTGTGCTTCGGCGTTTCGATCGAGGTCTGGCCGGCGAGCGGTCCCAGGGCCTCCCGCATCTCGGCGGTCACCCGGTCGGTCAGTCGCTCGCCGCTTTCGACGCCGCCGGCATTGGACACGAAGGTGACGGAGCGCGGCTCCGTTCCCGCGGCCCGGGCGGCGGAATCGAGGTCCCCCGGTGCCAGGAAGGCGTCCCGGTTCAACCTGCCGCCCAGGCCGACACCGGCAAGGCCCTGCTCCGGCACCACCCGCTCGACCCGGTACGTCCGGGGGGTTCCGAACAGGAACAACGTGACCGGTTTCCCGGCTTCCACTCCAAGGGAACGGGCCAGCGGCTCGTTGATCACGACCTGGCCGGGCATCGGGTTCGGTCCGTCGAGACCGGAGTCCCCGCCCGGCGCACCGAAGCGCGAGGCCTCGTCGAAGTCCATCTGCCAGGCCAGGACGCGCGGCTCTGCGGTCGTGCGGTCGCCGGCGGTGCTGACGGCCGATGCTTGGGTGACCCCGGCGTTCAGCACTCCGTCGACGTCGGGGTTGCCGGCCAGGGTGGCCAGCCGTTCGGTGACGGCACGCCCGGCCGGCCCGGGGGGCGCGACGACGCGTTCGTCCACCGGCCCCAGGGTTCGGTACGCCTCCTGTCGTACGGAGAAGTCCAAGGTGTCCCCGACGACCAGGGCCCCGATGACGATGGCCGTGCCGAGCATCGACCCCCCGATCACCAGCGCCGCCTCGGTGCGCCGGCGCGCCACCTGCCGGAAGGCCAGTCGCCGTGAGACCGGTTGCCGGATCGCCACCAGGAGCAGCGCCGCAAGGGCGAGCGCGAGGGCGATGAGCAGCGGAGCGAGGAGGTTCGGGTACATGGTCAGCCCGGAGGGGGGTCGGGGGTCACGGCCGAGGGGGTGACGGCCTGCTCCACGTCGTCGACCAGACGCCCGTCCCGCATGCGGATCAGACGGGTGACGCGGGCACCGATGCTGCCGTCATGGGTGACCAGGACGATCGTCTGGCCCCCTTCTCGGTTGAGCTCGCACAGCAGGTCCATGACCTGGCCGGCCATGGTGCTGTCGAGGTTGCCCGTCGGCTCGTCCGCCCACACGATTGCGGGGCGGCCGGCGAGGGCCCGGGCAATGGTCACCCGCTGCTGTTCACCGCCGGACATTTCGCTCGGCCGGTGCTCGACCCGGTGACCGAGCCCCACCCGGTCGAGCATGTCCAGCGCCCTGCGACGGGCTTCGCGGGGCCGGGTGCCCACGAGCAGCAGGGGCAGTTCGACGTTCTCCACGGCGGAGAACACCGGTATGAGGTTGAACGCCTGGAAGACGAAGCCCATGGTGTGGGCCCGGTGCTCCGTGCGCGCTGCGTCCGACATCGCGAACAGGTCGTGACCGTCGACCTCCACCCGACCGCCGTCGATGTCGTCCAAGCCCGACAGGCAGTTCAACAGGGTGGTCTTTCCGGAACCGGACGGTCCCATGACTCCCACCATCTCCCCGTGGTGGACGAGGAGATCCAGGTCGCGCAAGGCGGTGACCTCGACGGATCCTGTTCGGTAGATCTTGCTCACCCGAGTGGCGACGAGGAGTGCCCGGTCGGTGTTCACGTTTTCCATACCACCCTCCGGAGGAACGGGAGGCTACGGCCACCCAGGCCCGGGGGAGGGGCCAAAGGGCCCAATGGCGGATTCCACCGTAGGGGACCCCGTCGTTCTTCAGACGCCGTCGTCAGAACGCTGCGACGGCCCGGAGGCGGCGCGCAACCATGGCCCCGGACCGATCGGGGTGGGGGTGGAGGCGCCCGTGGCCACCGGTGGAACGGGGGCGGACGTGTGCCCGGAGGGGGCGGCACCGGGACCCGCTGGGCGGGTTCACCGCACGGCCCGGGCATCGGGGGGCGTTCGCTCCGCCGCATCGTCGAGGCGGCGGCTCTTCTCGTGGACGCCGATTACGGTGCCCTGGGGATCATCGGGTCTGACGGCCGTACCCTGTGGTCGTGGGCGAGGCGGCCACGGCGGCCCAGGCCATGGTCAGGATTCCCGCCCTCCGTCCACGGGTCGTCATCCTGGACGTCCGGCTCCCGGACGGCGACGGAGTGACGGTGTGCCGCGAGCCGCGCTCGTACATGCCCGACCTGGCCTGTCTGATGCTCACCTCGTTCGACGACGAGGAGGCCCTGCTGGACGCGGTCATGGCGGGTGCGGCCGGCTACGTGTTGAAGCAGATCACCGGTACCGACCTGGTCACTGCCGTGCGTACGGTGGCTGCCGGTCAATCGATGCTGGATCCGGGTGCCACCGCGCGACTGATGGCACGTGTGCGCGGGGAGGTGCCCGAACGCCGCGCGGAGCCGGATCTCCCCGGCTTCACCGACCGTGAGAAGGAGATCCTCCTGTTGGTGAGCGAAGGGCTGACCAACAGGGAGATCGGGGGGCGGCTGCACCTCGCGGAGAAGACCGTGAAGAACGTCATCTCGCGCTTGTTCTTGAAGCTCGGTGTGGAGCGGAGGGTGCAGGCGGCAGTGATCGCCAGCCATGTGCTGAGGCCTCCCGGCCACACGCCCCTGCCGTCGGACGGCTGAGGGCAGGGCCCCTCATCCCGTCGCCCGCGTCGTGGGGTGTCCCGGGCCGTTGTTGCACAGCCCCGCCGCCATGCTGCGGGGCACCTTGGGGAAGACCCCGTCCAGCTTCAGCGCACGGAAGAGCCGCGCGCTGCGCGCAGTGGCGCAACTGATCCACAGACGGCGCCCCCTGGAATGCAGTGACATGTCCGCCTCGATGAGTGGTGCCACTCCCGAGCTGTCCATGAAGTCGATCTCGCAGAGGTTGGCGACGACATCGCGACCTGCGGCGTTTTCCACGGCCTTGCTCAAGGCGCGCCGCAGCAGCGGGGCGCTCAGGATGTCGGCCTCGCCGTGGAAGGACACCACGTAGTGATGGGGGTGGGGGAAGCTGAGCGTGTAAAGGTGCACCACAACTCCGGATGGAAAGTCTCCTGAGTCCGCCGGGGTCTGGGGCGGCACCTTGTCAGACCTCCTGAGGAGGGGGCCTGACAAGGATGCTAGTGCCGTGTCACGGCGCCACGCCGAGTTCAGGTTTAAATGTGATCGTACGATTCATATCGGCCGGTCCTGGGCTTCGGACACTTCACGGCTGGAGATCGGGGACCACCTTGTCGGGTTCGGTGATCACCTCCAACGCGATGTCGACCAGCTTCCGGTTGCTGCCCCGCGCCAGCGTGCGAAGTGCTGCGAACGCCTCGTCGAGACTGGTGTCGAGCCGATGGGCGAGGAACCCCTTGGCCTGCTCGATGACCACTCGGCTGTTGAGCGCGTACTGCAACTGGTCGGCCAGGATCTCCTGCTGTCTCGTGGCCCGCTCCTGGAGGATGCCTATGGTGGCGATGTCGGAGAGGGCCTGGCCGAGTGCGGCGCGCCGGTCGTCGAGCGGACCGGAGTCGTGCAGGAAGAGGTTCAGCGCGCCGATCACCTTGCCCTTGTGGCGCATCGGGAGCGCGCACACGCCGCGGAACCCTTCTTGACGGGCCGCCTTGGCGAAGCGCGGCCAGGGGAGGTCCTCCACTTCCTTGTCCGGGTCGGGATCCGAGTAGTCGACCCGACGTCCTTCGGTGTAGCAGGCGACGCAGGGCCCTTGGAATCCTTGCAGTTGGAGGAGCTCCAGCAGGCGCGTCTTCTCGCTCGACGCGGCGATCAAGTGGAGCTCGCCTTGCGGATTGGTCAGCAGGATGCCGGCTCCGTCCACGTTGAGGAGCGACACGCAGTGCTCGGCGAGGCGGTTGAGGAAATCGATGATGTCGAAGTCCTCGACCAGGGTGTCCGCCAGTTCCACGAAGGCAGAGGCCAGGGCCTCTTCCCTGTCCATCACGGTGCTCCCCTCACTGCCCGTCCGCCTCGTCGTCGGACCGCTCGGCAGGCCGCCCCGGTGGACGGTCCTGGACCGGCGAGAAGACCAGTTGGCCCGTCATCATCAGCTTGGCGGCCTCCGACAGCGACATCCCGGCGCTGAAGGCGTGGGCGCGCATCCGGACGAAGGCCTCCTCGATGCCGACTCGCATCTGGGAAGCGGCCATGCCGGTGGCCTGGTACACCTGCAGGCTTTCCGTGCCCAGGCCCAGGGTTCCGGGTGCGGACGGTGGATTCTCCTGGGACAGCGAGAGCAGTTGCTCCAGGGCGATGGTGCAGAGCAGCAGTGCGTCGCGGACCTGTTCGGGCATCAGGTGTCCGGGTTCGAGGCGGTAGAGGGAGAGAGTTCCCAAGCGAATGGCGCCGACCTGCAGGGGGAACACGAAGGCTCCGTGGACGCCTTCCCCGTGAGCCTGTGGGGTGAAGCCCGGCCACCGCTCAAGGAAGCGGGCCTCCGCGAGGTCACCCGCGGTGACCGGTTCCCTCGTGTCCCAGGCGTCCACGCTCGGGCCTTCCCCGAGCGTGATCTGCAGGTCCTCCATCGCCCCGGCCACGCCGCCGGTGCTGTGGAGGGAGCCGCGTTGCTGCCCCCGGCCGATGAGGATCGCCGCCGACTCGACCGCGCAGTTCTCGACCACGAGTTGGCACATGGTGGCGAGGTTCGGCCCGTCCGGGGCGGCGCGCTCCACGAGGACGCGGTGGAGTTCCTCCGCGCGAGCCCTCATGGTTGCACCGCCTTCGACGTGCGAGTCGTGTGCATCATGATCGGCCGGCTCCTGCCGCCGGTTCTGATCGGCTGGGACGGACGTGGGATTGGCCCCTGACGCCATGTGACTGATGCGTGGATTCATTGATGTGCAACCTCCGGGCTCCACCGTCTCCTTGCCGTGGTGCGGGGAGCGAGGGGCCCGACGTCCCGTGATCGGGACCGGTGGTCCCGACCGGTTCGGCCCGAACGGTTCGAACGCCGCCTCGCGGAAGGGCGGGTGCAGCGGTGTGCGGAGCGACGGAAGGGGG
>NZ_JBHYMF010000031.1:0-53880 GCF_042742855.1 Streptomyces sp. NPDC058877
GTGTTGGCGGTGCGGGTGAAGTCGCCGATCTCCTCGGCGGGGCTGCGGGCGAGCTGGTCGGCGTAGGCACCGGCCAGGGTGCGCAGGGTCTGCTCGTCGGCGTGCCGTCCCCCGTTCCGTCCGGCGAAGCGAAACCGCACGGTCCTGCCCCGATCGGCGCGGGGACGGCCGACACGTCGAGCACCGGAACGCCCCGGGTCCCCTCGGCCCCCGGCGGCGAGCCCACCGGCACGGGTCTCGCGGACCGCACCGGGCGGTCTCGGGACACGAGCTCTCCGAGGCCGTCCCGGTCCGGCAGCGACACCCCTTCGAAGGCCGCAACGCCCTCGGTGCGTCCGTCGAGCAGCAGGCCCTCCGGCCGTCCCGTCTCCTTCGAGGACATGCGCGTCGGGGACTGCTTCGACCTCGATCGCGACGCGCCGGGCACCGCCTTCCGTCGTTCCTGTGACGCGCCGCACCAGGCGGAACTGGTGGCACGGCCCCGCATCGTCGTTGCCCACGCCACCGACCAGATGGTGCGCGAGGCGGCCACGGAGCTCTGCGGCGAACCGCTCCGCAGCAAAGCCGCGCGGCAACCCGTCGGCACGCGGTGGACCACCTTCGTCCAGTACCCGTACCTGACGAGCTACCTCCTCGGCTCGGACCGGGCGGCCTGCAGCCTCGTCGCCACCAGTGGCACGCTCAGCCGCCCGCTTCAGTAGCGTCCGCGGCGAACGCCGTCGCCAGCGTCGTGGCCGGATCGCGGTCCGGCGGGCCGGCCGGGGACCAGTGGGACCCCGATCTCAGGTAGGGCCACCAGCGGTCGTCCTCGTCGAGGCGCAGTTGTGCGCGGGTGCCCGTGACCGTCCAGCGGGCGCCGGCCGTCCGATGCAGGGCCGGCCGTTCGCCGTCCGCCCAGGCTTCGGCGAGCCGGTCCCCGGCGCGGGCCAGCGCCCCGGGGCCCGGTGTCCACTCCTCGTCCAGTACGGTCAGGGCGGCGGCACCACCGAACCGCCACGCGCGTGCGGCGAGCTCCAGCTCCGCCTTCGACCTGCCCGAACCGGAGGCGAGTCGCCTCGCGATCCAGGGGACGGGGCCGCACGCCGCGAGCCGAGCCGCGTCCTGGGCGACGGTCAGACCCGTCTCGGTCGGATCCGTGGTGCCACCGGGGCCGCCCCCGGGGCCCACGAGGTCGAGCAGGAGCCGGTGGGCGCGGGTGGCCGCGTCCGCCGCGAGGAACTCAAGGGCCGTCGGGTCGACGCCGGGACCGGGCGGGGTCTCCGTGTCCAGGGAAGGGGGCTGCCCCGGCACGGGCGGCGCGCCCGGAGGCGCGGGCAGCGGGGGGAGGAGGAACGCCGCGGCGTACGCCTCTTCGGCGGACACGCCGGGCATTCCACTGCCCTCCGTGGTCCCGGTACCCGGCTTGCCCGCGGTGCGGGCGGGCGGTGCGGCGGCACGCGAGGCGCTGCGCGTCCGCAGCTGGTCCACGAGGGCGCGTTCGCCACGCCCTCGCACCAGCAGGAGGAGGAACGGGTCTTCGTCGAGGAGCCGCGCGACGTGGTAGCAGAGCGCCGCCGTGTGCGGACAGTGGTCCCAAGCGCCGCAGTCGCACTCCGGTTCCAGGTCACCGACGCCCGGAAGCAGGTCGATTCCGGTCGCCGTCGCGTCCTCCACCAGGTGGGGCGGCATCTCCCGCTCCAGGAGCGCCGCGATGTGTCCGGCACTGTCGACGACCAGGTCGAGCAGCCGTTCCCACTGCTCCTCGGAGAGCTCCTGCACCAGCACGTCGCTGCGGTACGCCGTGCCGTCCTCGTCCTTGACCACTGCCGTGATCCTGCCGGGGCGCACGGACACGGCCCCCACCGCTCCCGCGCGCGCATAGCGGCGCCCTGCCTTCAGCTGCAGGCCGTCGAGCGCGCTGTTTTCCAGGGCCTTCGTCCACGCCCGGCCCCACCAGGTCCGTGCGAACCCGCCGCCCCGGGCCGGCGGCAGTGCCGCGAAGGTCCGCTCGTGGTCTTCCCGTGACTGCTCGTAGCCGCTCATCGTCCGTCCCCCCGCAGCCGTACCAGTTCCGCCAGCTCCGCGTCGGTGAGTTCGGTCAGCCCCCGCGAAGCCTCTCCGTCCGTTCCGAGGACGGTGTCCGCGAGCTCCTTCTTGCGGTCGAGCATCGCCGAGATCCGGTCCTCGATCGTTCCCTCGGCGATCAACCGGTGGACCTGCACCGGCCGGTCCTGCCCGATCCGGTAGGCGCGGTCGGTGGCCTGTGCCTCCACTGCGGGGTTCCACCAGCGGTCGTAGTGCACGATGTGCTCGGCGCGGGTCAGGTTGAGCCCCGTGCCGGCGGCCTTCAGGGAGAGGAGGAAGACCGGTACCTCGCCGCTCTGGAAGCGGGCCACCATCGCCTCCCGTTCGACCACCGGGGTGCCTCCGTGCAGGAACTGCGTGCGCACCCCCCGCGCGGCGAGGTGCGCTTCCAGGATCCGGGCCATCCCCACGTACTGGGTGAAGACCAGGGTGCAGGCGCCCTCGGCGAGGATGGTGTCGAGGAGCTCGTCGAGCAGTTCCAGCTTGCCCGAGCGCCCTCGGATCTTCGGGTCTTCCTCCTTCAGGTACTGGGCCGGATGGTTGCAGATCTGTTTGAGACCGGTGAGGAGTTTCACCACGAGGCCGCGACGCTCCATGCCGTCGGCCTCCGCGATCGCCGCCAGCGTCTCCCGCACGACCGCCTCGTAGAGGCCGGTCTGCTCGGGCGTCAGGGAGACGGTCCGGTCGGTTTCGGTCTTGGGTGGCAGTTCGGGGGCGATGCCGGGGTCGGACTTGCGGCGGCGCAGCAGGAAGGGGCGGACCAGCGCGGCGAGCCGCGCAGCGGCAGCAGGGTCACGGCCGCCCTCGACGGCGGTGGCGAAGCGGTTCCTGAAAGCACCGAGGCTGCCGAGCAGCCCGGGCGTGGTCCAGTCGAGGACGGCCCAGAGTTCGGAGAGGTTGTTCTCCACCGGGGTGCCCGAGAGCGCCACGCGTGCGCGTGCCCCGATGGTCCGCAGGCGGCGTGCGGTTGCCGAGTGCGGGTTCTTGACGTGCTGGGCCTCGTCCGCGACGACGAGGCCCCAGTCCTGCGCGGCCAGTCGCTCGGTGTCCAGCCGCATGGTGCCGTATGTGGTGAGGACGAAGCCGCCGTCGGGGAGTTCCTCCAGGTCACGGGCGGCGCCGTGGAAGCGGCGCACCGGTGTGCCGGGCGCGAACCTCTCGATTTCACGCTGCCAGTTGCCCATGAGCGAGGTCGGGCAGACGACCAGGGTCGGTCCCGCGGACGTGGGGTCGGTCTGCCGGTGCAGATGCAGGGCGATGACCGTGATGGTCTTGCCGAGCCCCATGTCGTCGGCGAGGCAGCCGCCGAGCCCGAGGGACGTCATCTGGTGGAGCCAGTTCAGTCCGCGCAACTGGTAGTCGCGCAGGGTCGCGGCGAGCGCCGGGGGTTGGGGGACCTCGCTCCCACCGCGGGCGGGGTCCGCGAGTCGTTCGCGCAGCCGTTCCAGCCAACCGGTCGCCGACACCTCGACGGAGCGCCCGTCGAGGTCGGTCGTGCCGGTGAGCACCGCCGCAAGGGCATCCACCGGCGTGACCCCGCCGTCCCGGTCGGCCCGGGTACGGGCTCAGCGCGCCTCGGCCGGATCGACGAGGACCCAACGGTCCCGCAGGCGGACGAGGGGGCGGCCGGCTTCGGCGATCCGGTCGAGTTCGGCTCGGCTGAGTTCCTGTTCCCCGATCGAGAAGCGCCAGTTGAAGGCCAGCAGGGAGTCCGCGCCGAGTAACGGGAGCGGTCCGGAGGAGCGTGCACCGCCGGGGTGGTCGATGTCGGTCGCGATGTCGGTCCCGAGGGTCGGGTTCCCGTCGGCGTTGCCACCGGACGTCTCCGGACCGATCACCGCACGTGCGGTCAGCCGGTCGGTGAGCTCGCGCGGCCAGTAGATCTGGACGCCTGCCGCTTCGAGGGCCCCGGTCGCCGGACCCAGGAGTTCCGTGACCTCCTCGTCGGTGAGTTCGAGCGCGTCGGGGACGGCTTCCGACAGGAGCGGGGACAGCGGGGGCCAGGCGCGTGCTGCACGCCGAAGGGCGAGGAGTGCGTCCATCGGGGCCCGTGGGCCGAAGGAGGGCCCCACGCGTTGGGCGCCCGACCACACCTCTGCGGCGTCCGCGACCAGGCTCGGGTCGGCGACCGAGTGCAGTTGGAGCACGGCCCGGAAACCGGGGGGCACCCGGGCCTCCGCGGCGAAGTGCGGGAGTTCGAGCCGGAGCGAGAGTCGAACGCCTGCGTCGTGCACCGCAGCCAAGTCGGCCGTCCACGCACGCTGTTCGGGGACGGTCTGCGGGGCGTCGGCCGCAAAGGCCGGTCCACCGGCCGCGAGCGGGGCGGCCGGTGTGCGGGGAAGCGTGTCGGCCACGGCGTCGACGAAGGCGTGCAGCAGCGCCTCGGGTTCGGGGAGGAGGAGCGGCCCCTCGTCCGACAGGGGCACGGTGTGGGCGGTGGGTGGCATCGACGCGGCGAGGGTGCGCAGTTCGTCCCATTCGCCGGGGCCGAGAGGGCCTGCCCGCCATGTGTCGTGGTCGCCCGGGGTGAGGCCCGGCAGCAGCAGGCCGCGTGCGACCAGTTCCAGGGCCA
This sequence comes from Streptomyces sp. NPDC058877, assembly GCF_042742855.1. Classification (NCBI taxonomy): domain Bacteria; kingdom Bacillati; phylum Actinomycetota; class Actinomycetes; order Kitasatosporales; family Streptomycetaceae; genus Streptomyces; species Streptomyces sp. NPDC058877. Next base: position 4,637 of record NZ_JBHYMF010000031.1, read on the forward strand.
ACAGGGAGGCGGCTCCCCAGAAGGCGGTCGAGGGGGAGCCGGTGTTCGAGAGGCGGGCTCGGGCGAGCAGTGGAAGGGCGTCCCGGACCGACAGGGTGTGAACGGGGACGGTCGTGGTGCTGATGCCGTCCTCTTCCACGACGGTGAGCACGCAGGTGCCCGGCGAGAGGTCCACGGATGCAAAGGCCGGTTCGCCGGCCGGGTCCCAGAAGGCGATCCGGCCGGCGCGGGGCGGTTCGGCGGGAAGGAAGACGGTGGCGCGCCGGGCGAGTTCACGGGGGAGGGCGGGGGAGGGGGGGCAGAGCGGCGGCGTGGGTCGGGGCATCGGGTCCGTACGAGAGCGTCAACGCATTCCTCAAATTTGACTACCGAAAGACCGAGTTGCCGATGGTACGGGACGGACGGGCTGCCCGCGTCCCCTTCGTGGGTGAGGCGCGTCACTTCTCGGTGTCGGCACGGATCCCGTGCCCCGTGCGCCGACCTCGTGCTTCCCCTCCCGCTGGGGGTGGGGGTCGCCCCACCGCGCCCCCCGACGTCCCCCCTGCCCCGGATGGGTGGTGGCGCCATGGTCCCGGACGATCGCCGGTCCGTACGTTCTCCATGGGCGCACAGCGATCGCCCACTGCCCCCGTCGATGGCGCACCGCGTTCACCGACCGACGGAATTCGGAGCCCACCATGTCCCAGGCAACCGTCGTACCCCCGGCCGCCGCCCCTGTCCCGCCGTCCGCCCGTTCCCGGAACGGCAGCGAGTTCACCCCGCTCCTGCGCACGATCAGGGAGCAGGGGCTCCTTGAACACCGCCCCGGCTGGTACGCCCGCAGCATTGCCGTCAACCTCCTCGGTGCCGCCGCCGTGGTCGCCGGGCTCGCCCTGCTCGGCCCCTCCTGGTGGGCTTTGCCGCTCGCCCTTCCCCTCGCGCTGTTCTCCGCGCGCGCCGCCTTCGTCGGCCACGACGCGGGACACGCGCAGATCACCGCGAACCGCACGACGGGCCGGATCCTCCAGCTCGTGCACGCCAACCTCTTCCTCGGGATGAGCCGGGAGTGGTGGAACGACAAGCACAACCGACACCACGCCCACCCCAACCACCTCGACAAGGATCCCGACGTCGCCGCCGACGTACTCGTCTTCGCCGAGCACCAGACGCTCGGCCGCCGGGGCCTGCGCGGCTTCCTCACCCGCCACCAAGCCCGGTTGTTCTTCCCGCTGACCACTCTGGAAGGCATGGCCCTCAAGGCCTACGGGATCCGGGCCCTTCTCGCGGAGGACGGCCCCTGCCGGAGCCGGAGCGAGCGGCTCGTCGAAGCCGCCCTGATCCTGGCCCACTTCGCCGGCGGTGCGGCGCTCCTGCTCGCCTTCTTGACCCCCGCCCAGGCGCTGGCGTTCGCCCTCCTCCACCAGATGGCGCTCGGCGTTCACCTGGGCCTGGCCTTCGCCCCCAACCACAAGGGCATGGAGCGCCCCGACGCACATCCGGACGGCGAGAACTGGGGCCATCTGCGCAGGCAGGTGCTCACCTCGCGCAACATCCGGGGCGGTGCCCTGACCGACTGGTTCCTCGGCGGGCTCAACTACCAGGTCGAGCACCACCTCTTTCCGAGCATGCCCCGCCCGAACCTCCGCCTGGCCCGGCCCGCCGTACGCGCCCACTGCGCCGCACTGGGCGTCCCCTACACGGAGACCGGTTTCGTGGACTCGTACCGCCAGGCCCTCGGCCATCTGCACCGGGTGGGCGCAGGGCTCCGCGAGGGGGAGGCCGAGTCGGGTCGGAGGCGGCCATGAGCGAGGGGAACAGCCGTCCGGCGCGACGCGGGTGCCGACGGCGAGGTCGTGCGCAGGTCAGTGCCATGGGCGCCGTGCTCACCTGCGGTGGGGTGCGGCCCGGTGGCCCGGTCGGGGTCGAAGCGCCGGGGGGGCCGCACCGCCCCTTGGGACGGGTCGGTTCGAGCAGGTGCCCACTGTCTGCGAAGGCCTCAGGAGGGGCGTACGGCCATGGCGTCCAGCGCAGCGAGGAGGGCCGGAAGCTGGGGCCCGCGCCCCACGGGCAGCACCGCGCGCGGCAGCTCGTCGAGGAGGACGAACGCCATGTCGTCGGCCTTGGCCACGAGCGACCAGCCGGGGCCGTCCGCGCGGAGCACTCCGGCCGACGAACGAACCCGACCCACGGGCGGCGGGTCCTCCAGATAGCCGTGCAGCTCGGCCAAGGCCTTCCTGACCCCGCTGTAGGGATCGTCGGGAAATGCAGCCCGAGCCGCCCCACCGGAAGCCGCCCCACCGGAAGCCGGCTCGCCGGAACCGCCCACCGGAGCGGCAAGGCCGACTCCCGAGCGGTTTTCGCCGGACCCCGCCAGAGGCCCGTTGGTTCCCGTCACGGGACCGCCGTGGCCGGTCGCCGGGGCCGGGTCGGTCCCCTCGTCGCTCGCCCGGGTCCGCCAGGAGGCCCACTGGAGCGCCACTTCGTCGGCGCCGAGCCGTCGTTGGGCGGGGCCCCAGCGTTCGCCCGAGGGAGGGGTCAGCGGAGCCGGTGCGCCTTCTTCCGGAGGAGGGTCGTGCGGAGCCGGGACGCCCGGGGCCGCGGTCGCCACGGGGAGCGGCCAGCCCGGCAGCCCGGCCACCACCGAGCGCTCGTCGGGGGAGAGGTCGTAGGCCATGCCGCAGTCCCAGGAGGAGATGGCCACGGCGACGAGCGACACGTCGTCGACCACCACCGTCCAACGCGCCCCCAGGCCGTCCTGGCCGAACACGAGTCCGTAACCCTCGGCGTACGGAGACAGGCCGAGCGCGGCGCAGGCCGCCGGATAGTCGTCCCCGAGCACGCTGGGGAAGCGTGCGGGCGTCAGCAGCGCCGCAGTGAGCACGAACAGCTCATCGGCATCGGCATCGGCGATCGGGTCCGCATCGGCCACGGCAGCCTCCCCATCTGGTCGTCGGCGCACCTTAACGAGCGGGTAACCCGCTCGTCGAGGGTCTCCGTCGGGAAACCTCGGGTTCTCGGGGCGCGTGCGTCATGTGTCCTCCGCGTGCCGGGGCGCCGGCACCTCCCGCAGACCGAGCAAGGAGCGGGCCATGGCGCCCGGGGGTTGGTTCCGTTCCCTGGCGAGGGTGAGCAGGGCCCGACAGGCCAGTTCGTTGATGCCGAAGGAGAGCATGTCGGGGGAGACCCGGCCCGCCGCTTCCTCGGCCCGGGCCGGATCGCCTTCGGCGCAGGCGGCCACGTAGTCGGCCGCGGCTTCGAAGAGGTTGTGCCCCTGACGGGGGCGCGATGACGCCGGCGCGAGGGCTTCGGGCGCCTTCCGGCCGGAGGGGAGGAGTCTGCGCAGTCTTTCCGTCACTCGTGCCACGGCTCGCCGCCTTTCCCGGGCACGACTGCCCGGCAGCTCCACGGTAGACAGTGAAGTGCTGTTGAAGAAGGGCGCGTTGGCATCCGTGATGAGGATGTGGGAACGCGTGCGAAGGTTCGACGCGCCGGCGGCTCAGCCTTCGCGGACGGCCAGGGCCAGATAGCGGGCGTCCTCATCGACGTAGTCGACGAGCTGCCAGCCGGCCTCGGCGAGCAGGACGCGCAGACGGGGCTCGGCGCGCAGGTCGTCCGAGGAGACCTTCCGGCCGTGACGTGCGGCGAGGGCCGCCCGTCCGATCGGATGGAACAGCGCGAGCCGGCCACCGGGGCGTACGGTCCGGGCGAGCTCCCGCAGGGCGGCGACGGGCTCCGGGAGGTGGGAGACGAGACCCGCCCCGAAGACGGCGTCCAGCACGCCGTCGCGCAGCGGCAGCCTGCCGACGTCGGCGAGCAGGAGGGCTCCGCCGTCCTCGCCGCTGCGTCCGGCATCGACGGCCCGCTCGATCATCTCGGGGGTGAGGTCGACCCCGAGCACCGTGCCGGTGGGGCCGACGGCAGCCCGGAGCGGCAGGAGTGCGCGTCCGGTCCCACAGCCGGCGTCCAGAACGGCGTCGCCCGGGCGCAGGCCGAGACCGTCCACCGCGGCGGCGTACGCGGGACCGTCCTCGGGGAACCTGCGGTCCCAGCCAGCGGCGCGGGCAGCGAAGAATTCTCGTACGCGCAGGGGGTCATCGCTCATGTGCTCATCATCCCGCACCCGGAGGGGTGAACTTTCTGTGCATCCGTTCGAGCCCTGCGCGGTCGTGCGGGGTCGCCTCCTGTCACATTCCACCAGCTTTCGAAATGCGCCCCCAGTGCGCCCCTCCATGCGCACTACCGTCCCTGGGCCATGGGACACCTGGACCACGCCGCTTTCGGCTGGCTGACACCCGCACTCTCGTACGCGATGGCCTGCACCGGTGCCGCCCTCGGACTGCGCTGCACCGTACGGGCGCTCGCCGCAACCGGGCGATCGCGGCGCAACTGGCTGCTCACGGCCGCTTCCGCGATCGGCACCGGCATCTGGACGATGCACTTCGTGGCCATGCTCGGATTCGGCGTGACGGGAACCGACATCCACTACGACGTCCTGCTCACCCTCCTCAGCCTCGTCATCGCGATGACCGTCGTCGGCGTCGGGGTCTTCGCCGTCGGCCACGGGCGCGACCGGGGCCGCTCGCTCCTGGTCGGCGGACTCACCACGGGCCTCGGCGTGGCGAGCATGCACTACACGGGCATGGCAGCCCTCCGACTCCACGGCCGCGTGCGGTACGACCCGCTGCTCGTCAGCCTCTCGGTACTGATCGCCGTCCTCGCCGCCACGGCTGCGCTCTGGGCTGCGCTCCACATCCGGGCCCCGGCAGCGGTGGCCGTCGCCTCCCTCGTCATGGGGGCGGCGGTCAGCAGCATGCACTACACCGGCATGTTCGCGGTACGGGTCGAGGTCCTCCCCTCCGGGGCGCCCCTTCCCGGAGCCACGGCCATGCAGTTCGTCTTCCCGCTCGCCGTCGGCCTCGGCTCCTACCTCTTCATCACCTCCGCCTTCGTCGCCCTGTCACCGACGGCCACGGAACGGGTCGCCTACGCCTCCGCCGGACACCCCGCCGAACCGTACGAGGGCGCGGTGGACGCCGCCCCGCCCGGCCTCCCCGCCGCGGCGGCCCGCACCTCGATGCCCTGACCCCCGCCGCCGGCCGAGCCCGACGTCCCCGGACGACCGGGCACTCCCTTCCCGCGGGCCACTGGAGCAGATCGGCCCCGGGCCGTCGGGCACCCGCCCCGCCCCGTCCACCCGACGCACGCCACGCCGCACCACAGCAGACACAGCCGGAACGAGGAGGCCATGCGAACTCCCCGCAAGAACAAGGACGCCGAGGCGTCACCACCGGTGGCCGCGCGGGGGCGGCGCGCGCATGCGGGGCAGCCCGCCGTCGAACCGGACCCCGAAGGTTCCCCACCCCCCGAACACCAAGCACCCGCGGAGCCGAGCGAGCCGGCACGCGCCGCCACCGCTCGCTCCAGCGCCCGTCCCGCCGGGCACCGCGTCCACCACCGCCCCTGGAGGCTGCGCCCGCGTACGGTCCGGGCCAAGATCGTCTCGCTCCTGATGGTCCCGGTCGTCTCGCTCCTCGCGCTCTGGGGCTTCGCCACCGTGACCACCGCCCAGGGCGTCGTCGCACTCCGCCACGCCCAACGTGTCGACGAGGAGGTCCACCAACCCGTGCTGGCGGCCCTCAACGCCCTCCAGGACGAACGGCGAGCCGCCGCCCGACAGGTTGCGGCACCCGGAGCCACCCGGGCCACCGAGCTCAGGGAACGCATCCGCCGGACGGATGCGGCCGTCGGCCGGCTCCGCCTGGACCCCACCCACACCGTCGGGGACGCCGGAGGCCTCCCCGGAGACGTCGCCGCCAGGGTGAACACCTTCGTCCGCACCGCGGAGGGCCTCGCCGGGCTCCGCACCGCCGCGCTCGACGGGCGCGCCGACTGGGACCGGGCGTACGGCGCGTACACGGAGGCCGTCACCGCTGCCTTCGCCGTCAGCGGTGCGCTCACCCGCGCCCAAGGAGGTGAGCAGGCACCCGACGCACGCGCACTCCTCGAATTCGGTCGGGCGGGCGAAATGCTGTCCCGCGAGGACGTGCTGCTCACTTCCGCCCATCTGACCGGTCGGTTCACCGAGGAGCGGCTCCGCGCCTTCTCCGGAGCCGCCCAGACCCGCCGCGTCCTCACGGCTTCGTCCACTGACGACCTGCCCGCCGTCGAGCGCGGCGCATGGGAACGGCTCTCCACCGGCACCGACCACATCCGACTCGCCCGCGCCGAAGACCGGATCAGCGCCGCGTCCCCCGGCCGTCCCGCCGCCCAGGCCGTCCCCTCCGCCGACTGGGACGACACCGTCTCCTCCGTGCGCGGCGACCTCGCCGCATTCGAGGCGGATGCACGCGCCGCAGCGGCAGACCGCGCCGACCCCTTCCACGGCGGAGCCCTCACCCCGGGGGGCGTAGCGGTCGTCCTCGGACTCGTGGCCGTCGCCGCCTCCCTCGTCATCTCCGTGCGGATCGGCCGTGGCCTCGTCGTCGAGCTCGTCAGCCTGCGCAACACCGCCCTGGGCATCGCGCGCCGGAAACTCCCCGAAGCCATGCGGCGGCTCCGCGCCGGCGAAGAGATCGACGTCCGGGCCGAAGCCCCACCCGAACACTCCTCCCAGGACGAGATCGGCCAGGTCGGCGAGGCCCTCGCCATCGTCCATCGAGCCGCCCTCTCCGCTGCCGCCGAGCGCGCCGAGCTCGCCAGCGGCATCTCCGGGGTCTTCGTCAACCTCGCCCGACGCAGCCAGGTCCTCGTCCACCGCCAGCTCAACCTGCTGGACAACATGGAGCGGCGCGCCGACGACCCCGGTGAGCTCGGTGACCTCTTCCGGCTCGATCACCTCACGACCCGCATGCGACGCCACGCCGAGAGCCTGATCATCCTCTCCGGCGCCGCCCCGGGCCGCGCCTGGCGCATGCCCGTCCCGCTCAGCAACGTGGTCCGCGCCGCCGTCTCCGAGATCGAGGACTACGCGCGCGTGGAGGTCCGGCGACTCCCCGAGACGGCCGTCACCGGCGGAGCCGTTGCCGACCTCACCCACCTCCTCGCCGAACTCATCGAGAACGCGGCCCAGTTCTCGCCGCCCCACACCAAGGTGCGGGTCGTGGGGGAACCCGTCGGCAACGGCTACGCCCTGGAGATCGAAGACAGGGGGCTCGGCATGGGCAAGGAGACGCTCGCCGAGGCGAACGCCCGCATCGCCCGGTCGGAAGCCCTCGATCTCTTCGACAGCGATCGCCTCGGCCTCTTCGTGGTCAACCGCCTCGCCTCCCGCCACGACATCAAGGTCCACCTGAGGACCTCTCCCTACGGCGGCACGACGGCCGTCGTGCTGCTGCCGACCGACCTGCTCCAGGCCACCGCGGCACAGGGGCGCGGCACACCGGCGAACGGCCCCGAAAACCTCCGTGCCGGGCCCCCGTCCCCAGGGCGCACCGGTGCCCGCGCCACTGGGCGAGCGAACGACGGCGAGGGACGCATCGGCAACCGTCCCCCCGGGGACGCACCCGCCGCGCGTGGGCGAGAAGAGGCGCACCGCGCCGAGGCCCGCCGCTTCGGGCGGCCCCCGGGCCCGTACCCCTCCCACCGGGGCGGCCCGCCGCCCCGGCTCCCCGGCGGGCCGACACCACCCGCCGGGGCCGGCCGCGGGGCCGCCACCCCGCCACCGACGGGAAGCCCGTCCGTCCGCCTGCCCCAACAGGCGGACGGAACCCGGCCACAGCCCCCTACGCGCCCGACCGCGCTCCCCCCACCGGGCGCGCGACCGGAATCCGGTACGGATCCCGGGGGCACCCGGCCCCCGATCGGGGTCACCGAACTGCACCGGCACGGACCACCCCCCGTGCCGCCGCTCCCGTCGGAACGGACGCCCGCCGCGCCCACGGGCGGAGGCTCCGCAGGGCGCCCCGAACCTGCCGGACAGGACGCCCCGGACGGCGAACTACCCCGGCGCGTACGACAGGCGAGCCTCGTCCCCCAGCTCCGCGAGGTCCTGCCCCCGGCAGCAGCCCCGGCACCGGCCGGCACCGATGTGCGCACTCCGGAACGGGTCAGGGACCGCATGGCGGCCTATCGGGACGGCTGGCAGCGGGGCGGTGGCGTCACCACGGCCCCCCGACGTCCCCTCGGCACGGGCCATGACACCGGACCCGGCAACGCCCTCCCCGACCCTCGCTCCGAAGGAGACGACACATGATCGACCACGAGCGGATCCCGCACCACCGGTCCGGAGAGCTTGACTGGCTCCTCGACGACCTCGCCCAGCGGGTCGGGGAGGTCCGCCACACCGTGGTGCTCTCGAACGACGGACTCGCCGTCGGAGCCTCCAGCGGACTCAGTCGTGAGGACGCCGAGCACTTGGCCGCCATCGCCTCCGGCTTCCACAGCCTCGCCAAGGGGGCCGGCCGGCAGTTCGGCACCGGTGGGGTCCATCAGACGATGGTCGAGATGGACGACGGCTTCCTCTTCGTCGCGGCTGCCGGAGACGGCTCCTGCCTCGCCGTCCTCAGCGCCGCGAGCGCCGACATCGGGCTCATCGCCTACGAGATGGCCCGCCTCGTCAAGCGCGTCGGCGAGCACCTGCACACTCCGCCGCGGCTCGCGGTTCCCCCGTCGGCCGCCGGCTGAACCGGGAGGGGCCACCATGAACGACGATCGTGCGGGCAACGGCCGGACGGCACCGGGAAGCCACTGGTACGACGCCGACGCCGGACCGCTCGTCCGTCCGTACGCGATGACCGGAGGCCGAACCAGACCGGGACCCGACACGGTCCGGTTCGACCTGATCGCGTTGGTCGTCGTGGACGACGACCCGCCGGGGCCGGCCGAGGAGGAGCTCCTCGGTCCCGAGCACCGGTCCCTGCTCTCCCTGTGCCGGGCGGAGACCGCGTCGGTGGCCGAACTCGCCGCCGACACCGACCTGCCCGTCGGAGTCGTCCGGGTCCTCCTCGGCGACCTCCTCACATCGGGCTTCGTGCGCGTCAGTCGGCCCGTACCGCCCGCACAGCTCCCTGACGAAAGAATCCTGAGGGAAGTAATCGATGGCCTACGAGCGCTTTGAGAACACCGGCTCCGGCGACGGCGCAGATGCCGCCCTCGCCCTGAAGATCCTGGTCGCCGGCGGATTCGGCGTCGGCAAGACCACCCTCGTCGGCGCCGTCAGCGAGATCAGGCCCCTGCGCACCGAGGAACGGCTCAGCAGGGCCGGCGAGCGGGTCGACGACACCGGAGGCGTCGATCAGAAGACCACCACGACCGTGGCTATGGACTTCGGCCGCATCACGATCCGCTCCGGGCTCTCCCTGTACCTCTTCGGCACGCCGGGACAGGACCGGTTCTGGTTCCTCTGGGACGAGCTGTCCCAGGGCGCACTGGGGGCGGTCGTCCTCGCCGACACCCGGCGATTGGAGGACTGCTTTCCGGCGGTCGACTACTTCGAGCACCGCAAGATCCCGTTCGTGGTCGCGGTCAACTGTTTCGCGGGCGCGCGCACCTACGGGGCGCACGACGTTTCCCGGGCGCTTGACCTGGACCGCGGCACGCCCGTGGTGCTGTGCGACGCGCGGGACCGCGACTCGGGGAAGGAGGTGCTGATCCGCCTGGTCGAGTACGCGGGGCGGATGCACACCGCCAGGCTCTTGGACACGGTCGGCTGAGGAGGCGGGGCACGGAGGCGGGTGGGGTGACGAGGGTTCAGTCGGACACGCCGGCCTCGGCGACCACCTTCTCGATCCTCACCCGAACGAGCAGTTCGCCCGGGACCGCATTGCGCTCCCCGAACTCCTCCGCCCGGTCCCGTCCCATGTACCGACCGCCGATGCGGGTCGCCCAGTAGCGCAACTCATCCATTTCCCGGCTGAGTTCGGCGCGACCGCTGAGTGACGCGAAGGCGAACGGCGGAGTGTCGTCGTCCACGCACAGGGACACCCGGCCGTCACGCGCGAGGTTGCGGCCCTTGACCGTGCCCCTGCCCGTGTTGAACACGAAGTCGTCGCCGTCGAGCAGGAACCAGATCGGCACGACGTGCGGACTGCCGTCCTCCCGGACGGTCGCCAGCTTGCCCGTACGGGTCCCCTCGGACACGAAGGTCCGCCACTGGTCCTCTGTCATCCTCGTCATGTCCCCATGGTGCGGCACGCGCGGGTGTGGCGCAGTGCTTGCCCTGCTCACGACAGTGCGTAAGGCTTGCGGCGATATGCGGACCACGACGGTACGGACCACGGGGCCTTGCGGACCACTCTGGTCCGCCCACGGGGTCGTTCCGACTAGGGGGGAGAACACTGATGGCGTTGGACAAGGGACTGGACTGGCTCCTGGACGACCTGACCCAGCGGGTCGGGTACATACGGCACGCGCTGGTGCTGTCGAACGACGGTTTGGTGACGGGCGCGAGCAGCGGGCTCGTGCGGGAGGACGCCGAACACCTGGCGGCGGTCTCCTCCGGCCTGCACAGCCTGGCCCGGGGCTCCGGCCGGCACTTCCGGGCGGGCCGGGCGCGGCAGACGATGGTGGAGTTCGACGACGCCCTGCTCTTCGTGACGGCGGCGGGCGAAGGCAGTTGCCTGTGCGTGCTGACCGCGGCGGAGGCGGACATCGGGCAGGTGGCGTACGAGATGACGCTGCTGGTCAACCGGGTCGGTGAGCACCTCGGTGTTGCGGCGCGGCAGCCCGGTTTCCCGGAGGGCGGCGCCCTCTGACGGCACGCCGCGTCCGGTCGCTCACGAGCGATGGCCCGCACACGGTCGGCGGTTGATCACGCCCGGGGCGTCGCCCTCCGGGGGTTCGAACGATTCGTGAGGCCGGAGCAACGGGAACGCAGGAGGCAGCGGTCGACACGAGGGCGCCCGGGGCCCGGCCGCGGTGCCACTCCAGCGGGCCGTGCAGGAGCGGAACCGGAGGGCGGGTTCCCCGGTTGCCGTTCCGGCTCGGTGAGGGCCGGACGAGGCCCCCGAGGGGGCGTCACGCTCGGCTTCCCCCGGCTCCTGGGGCCTTGTCCGGACGGGCGGCCTCGGGGTCCGGCGCGGTGGGGGGTCGCCGAAGGTCGCCGAACACGGCCGGCGGGCCTCGCGGTGCGGCTTCTCCGGAGGGATGCTGGAGTCGTGGTGCGACGAGGGCCCGGTGCGAGGGGCGCGTGGCGCCACGAGTGATCGGCAGGCCGCGAGGAGATGAGCGACGTGTACGACTTGCACATCGACACCGACGTCACCGTGCAGCTCAGCGACTGCTGCCAGGAGGACGCCCAGGCCGTGTTCGAGCTTCTTGACCGCGTCTATCAGTTGGAGGACGTGGAAACACCGAGCCCGCAGGTCGTCGTGGGACCGGCGACCACCGTCTGGACCGCCACGTTCGACACCGCTGCCGGACGGCGCGAAGAGGTGGGCCCCACCTCCTTGTCCGACATGGTGGGGGCAACCCTCACCGGTGGCTACCGTGCTGTCGACGAGGTCGAGAAGGTGCTGGCCGCGGGCTTCGACATCCGGTCCCTACAGGCCGTTTCCGGTGACCAGGAGACGGAGGCCCGGCTGTTGCTGGCCTCCCGCTGAGGGGAACGCGAGGACGCTCCGGGTGACGCGGACGGGCGTCGCCCGGGGTTCTCCTGTGTCCGCGGACCGTCGGACCACCCCGCCGAGGACCCCGCTATACACCATGTGTAGAGTTCTTTCGATCATGTCTGCCGTCCTGACCAGCGGCAACGACCACTTCGAAGACGTCACGGGGAAAGCGGGTCCACCATGTTCCGATTCAGGCTTGGCCGACGCAGGGCCGCGACCACGGCCCTGCTGGCCACGGCATCGCTGATGTTGACTTTGGGGGCCTGCGGAGTCCATACGGTCACACCTCAGGACGCCCGGGGGGAAGCCGGGACGGACGGCAAGAGGGGGGCTGAGCCTCGCCGTGTCGACTGCGCCGAGGTCAAGTGCATAGCCCTGACCTTCGACGCGGGCCCCGGCAAGGACACCCCTCGGCTCCTCGACGTCCTCAAGGAGAAGCAGGTTCCGGCCACCTTCTTCCTGCTCGGTCGGAAACACGTCGACCGCTACCCGGAGGTCGTCAAGCGGATGGCCGGCGAGGGGCACGAGATCGCCAACCACACGTGGACGCACGAGATCCTGACCGACCTTGACGAGCCGGAGATCCGTGACCAGCTGGTGCGGACGCAAGAGGCCATAGAGGGGATCACCGGTCGCAAGCCCACGCTCATGCGCCCGCCGCAGGGGCGTACCGACGACAAGGTGTCGAAGGTGAGTCGAGAGCTGGGGCTGGCCCAGGTCCTGTGGAGCGTCACGGCGAAGGACTACTCCACCACCGACTCCGAGCTCATCAGGCAGCGCGTCCTCGACGGCGCGCACCGGGACGCGATCATCCTGCTCCACGACATCTACGACGGGACCGTGCCGGCCGTGCCCCCGATCATCGATGAGCTCAAGCGGAGGGGCTTCACCTTCGTGACGGTGCCGGAACTCCTCGCCCCGGGAGAGGCGCGGCCCGGCGCTGTCTATCGACCCGAGAAGGACTGACGGGATCGGTAGAAATCGGGTGAGGTGACTCACACCGCCCGGTAGGGACTTCTCGGAACATTCGAGAAAGGTTTACCGTTCTACGTATGTGACGGTGAAGGGGTCCGGTCCCCAAGGTCCCCCCCCAGCGGCGACCGCCCTTCTCTCGTCACGGCGATCGGCCCCGGTTGGAATCCCCCGTCCAACCGGGGCTCTGTCGTTCCGGCGCTTCCCGGTGTCCTCGGGGGGCCTCCCGAGGACACGAAGCGCTGTTGCTGCGGGCCGTGCTCTGACTACGACCCTTTTCGCGTTGCGGCCGAAGTCCGTGCTTCTCCCCGATCGGCGAGCGAGGCGTCGCCGTCGGGTGCTCCGGCACCGCCCCGTCGTCATGCGAACGGCCGCGGGGCGACGCCGGACGGAGAGGGGGCGAGGGCTGTTCAGTCCTCGGCGCCCAGCCACAGGTCCGGGCCGAACACCTCGTAGTGGATGTCTGCTGCTGCGGTGCCCCGGTCGAGGAGGTCGCTGCGCACCGCCCTCAGGAAGGGGAGCGGCCCGCACAGGTACGCGGTCGTGTCGGCCGGCAGGTCGATGAGCGTGATGTCGGCGCGTCCCGGACGGGCACCGGAGTCACCCGGCTCCTCGTACCAGAGGTGCAGCGTTGCCTGCGGCAGCGCGTCCACGAGGCGTCGCAGCTCCTCGGCGTGTGCGTGCGAGGCGGGGGAGCGGTCGGCGTGAACGACGACGACCCGCCGGGTCGACCCGGCGGCGGCGAGGTGGTTGAGCATGGACAGCATCGGGGTGCTGCCGATTCCGGCGGAGGCGAGCAGCAGGGGCTTCTCGTCCTCGGGCAGGACCAGGTCGCCGAACGGGGCCGAGACCTCCACCGCGTCCCCGACGCGTGCGTGGGAGTGCAGCCACGAGGAGACCTCGCCCGCCGGGTCGCCGTCGACCCGCTTGACCGTGATCCGCCACTGCGGGTGCTCGGGAGCGGAGGACAGGCTGTACTGGCGGATCTGTCGGGCGCCGTCCGGCAGCGTGACCCGGACGCTCACGTACTGGCCCGGTCGGAACGGAACCGTGGGCGTCCCGTCGGCGTGCCGCAGGACGAAGGAGGCCGTGTCGGCCGTCTCGTCCCGGCGCTCGGCGATCTCCATGGCCTGCCAGACCTGTCCCTCCGCGACCCCCGCCTCCCGGTAGAGCCGGGCTTCGACGGCGATGAGGGCGTTGGCCATCAACCAGTACACCTCGTCCCAGGCGCGTGCGACCTCCGGGGTCACCGCCTCGCCGAGGACCTCCACGATCGCGGCGAAGAGGTGCTCGTGCACGGTCTTGTACTGCTCGGAGGTGACGCCGAGCGAGGCGTGCTTGTGCGCGATCCGGGACAGCATGGCGTCGGGGCGGCCGTCCGGGTTCTCCAGCAGCGCGACGGCGAAGGCGGCTATGGAGCCGGCGAGCGCCTTCCGCTGCTCGCCGTTGGCCTGGTTGCCCCGGTTGAACAAGTCGCGCAGGAGCTCGGGGTGGGCGGCGAAGAGGCGTCCGTAGAAGCGCTCGGTGATCTCGTCGAGGGCGCCGCCGACGGCGGGCAGCGTGGCGCGGACGATCGGCACGGAACGGTCGGACAGCATGGGGACTCCAATTTGGTAGATGATCTACGTATTAAAAGGTAGGGGTGTGCCCCCTCGGGGGAGGGGGTCAGGAAGGCGGTTCTGTTGATGTGGAGGGCCGTGGGCTGAGGGTGAGGAGTAGTGGTCCGGTCGGCGAGGCGACGAGTTCCGCCACGGTCAGCGGGTCGAGCGCGCGGTAGAAGGCTTCCTGCGCCTCGCGCAGCGCTCCGCGCAGCCGGCACGCACTGCGGAGTGGACATGGTGGATCGCCCTCGCAGGCGACGACCTCCTCCTCGCCCTCCAGGGTCCTGGTGAGCCAGCCCACCGAAGAGCGTCGCCCCAGTTCCGTGAGGGTCAGTCCGCCGCCGCGTCCGCGGCGCGCCTCCACCACGCCGAGGTGCTGGAGCCGGGTGACCACCTTCGCCATGTGGGCGTAGGGCACGTCCATCGACTCCGCCACCTCTCGGGTGGTGACGGATTCCTCCGGCGCGGTGACCGCCAGGCGCATCACGGCACGGAGCGCCAGGTCGGTGAACTTCGTCAGCCTCACGGTCTGACCGTATCAAAGAGGTATCTCAAGTTCGTATTAGGGGGGCGCTTCTCCGTGCGGCGTTCGTGCCCGACGACGCCACAGCCACCAGCCACCCGTGCACAGACAACTCGTGGTCAGTACGATCCCGGCCACGGGCCAGCGTCCGCCGGCGATCCGGGTGTCCGTGAGGACGATCACGAGCAGGGCGATCGCCGGCAGCAGGAGCGACCCGAGCGCCCGCAGGGCGGCCAGGGTCATGGCGGGGTCGACCCGGACGCTGCGCGGGGAGCGCAGGTCGCGCGTGCCGACGTAGAAGAGGGTGGCCCGGTCGATCAGCTGGTTCGTGGCGCGGTCGTACGAGACGGCCATGTAGGGCAGCCAGACGAGCGGGGCCACCAGGCCGATCAGGAAGACGGCGGTGACGAGTGCCCACTGGCCGATCCGGGTCCAGGGGCCGACGCGTTCTTCGGAGGGGGTGATCAGTCCGAGCAGTCGCGCCATGCGCATCACCAGGTCCCGGAGCGCCGCGGCGCGCCCCCGCTCGCGCTGCTCCCGGGGCTCGTGCGGAGCGGTGTCGAGGGCGGCCAGGGCCGTCGTGGTGTCTTCGTACACCCCTTGGAGGACGAGGAGTTCGGCTGCCCGCTCGGGTCGAGTGGCGTCCCGTCCCTCGACGGCGGCGAGTTCGAGGACCGTCCGTGCCTGGGAGAGCAGGGCACCGCAGAAGGCGAAGGGGATGAGCAGCAGGTAGGGGCCGCCGACGAAGGCGCCTTCCGTGGCGACCCGCCGGCGTCCGTGCTTGAGGACGAGCGCCCGGAGGGTTGCCGCGTCGGCCCCGGGGTGAGCGGCGCGGAGGCGTTCGACGGCTGCTCCGGCCCGGGGACTGAAGTGCCGCAGGGCGAAGGAGGCGAGCGCTTCGGGGAGCCTCTCGGGGGCTGCCGTGACCTCCCTCAGCAGTGATCCCGTGAGTTCCGAACCCGGCTCGTCCCCCTTGGTGCGGGCAGCCGCTGCCGCCCGTTGCTTCCGGAGCCTCAGGAGAGGACCTTCGCCTTGGCCTTCTCGAACTCCTCGGCCGTGATGGCGCCCTTCTCCTTGAGGTCGGCCAGGCGGGCCAGTTCATCGGTGGCGCTGCCGCCCTGTGGTGCTGCGGCCTTGCGGATGTACTCCTGGAACGCGGCCTCGCTCTCCTTGGCGCGCTTGGCGTCCCGCTGACCCATGCTCTTGCCGCGGGCGATGACGTAGACCAGCACCCCGAGGTACGGGAGCACGATGCAGAAGATCAGCCAACCGGCCTTGCCCCAGCCGCTGAGCGAGTCGTCCCGGAAGATGTCGGTGATCACCTTGAACAGCAGGAACAACCACATGATCCAGATGAAGAACCACAACATGGTCCAGAAGAGGTTGAGGAGGGGGTAGTCGTCCATTCCTGCACGCTCCGTTCCTGTGCAGACCGGGAGGGGCCTGGCGTTGCAGCGAGTCTCACCCAGCCTCCGTGCTTCCGCACGTCGTGACGCCTCTGGGCGCGGAGCGGGCGCCTCCGTGTTCGGATGGAGCTTCGGTCCCCACCGCGCCGGAATCAGGCGCGGTGCAGCGAGGCCAGTGCCCGATCCGCGTGGGCGCTCATCCGCAGCTCGCTGCGGACCACTTCCCGGATGCGTCGGTCTCGGCCGATCACGAAGGTGACCCGCTTCGTCGGGGCGAGCGAGAAACCGCGTGTGACGCCGAACCGCTCGCGTACGGCCCCGTCCGTGTCGGACAGCAAGGGATAGCCGAGCGAGTGCCGCTCGGCGAAGGCCTGCTGTCGCTCGACGCCGTCGGAGCTGATGCCGACGGGTAGGGCCCCGACGGCCCGGAACTCGGTCGCGAGGTCACGGAAGTGGCATGCCTCGGCCGTGCAGCCCGGAGTGAGGGCCGCAGGATAGAAGAAGAGGACGACCGGGCCTTCCGCGAGTAGACCGCTCAGCGAACGAGGAGTGCCCGTCTCGTCAGGGAGGGTGAAGTCCTCGACGAGGTCGCCGACGTTCATCTGGGGCCGTCCTTCGTCCGTCGCCGTGGAGCCGTCGCCGCCCGCGGCGGCCGACCGGTGACGTTACCGCAGAGTAGGGTCACCGTCACCCCCCCGGCTGCCGGTCACGGTTGGTGCGTGGCCTCCACGGTCGGGTTCCCCGCGGTGCAGCGCAGGTCGAGCACGGCGAGGGTCTGCTCACCCCACCGTAGGTTCTCCTCCTCGAAGAACCGCCCGCGCATCAGGGTGAGGTACGGTCCCACCCGTTCCGCCTCAGCGAGGTAGGTCTCCTCGTCCCGACCATCGAGCATCCGCTCCCGCATCCGGTCGTAGCGGGCCAGCTTCGCCCGTGCCGTCTCCATCCGCTGGGCCACGAAGGCGCGGACGGCACCGGTGTCGCCCTCGTCGCACGCCTGCACCTGGACCATCAACTCGTCGCGGACGGCGCTCGGGCGCGGTGGCGTCGCGGTGTAGGCGGCGAGGTCCCGTCTGCCCGACTCGGTGATGCTGAACACGCGTTTGTTGGGGCGCCGTTCCTGTTCCACCACGCGGGCCGTGATCAGGCCGGCCTCGGCGAGCCGCTCCAGTTCGCGGTAGAGCTGCTGCGGAGTGGCGGCCCAGAAGTTGGCGACGGACACGTCGAAGATCTTGGCCAAGTCGTATCCGGAGGCCTCGCCCTCCAGGAGAGCTGCGAGGACGGCGTGCTTGAGGGACATTGGGACACGCTAGCAGCACGTTGAATAGTTTCTCTCGCACCTATTCAACCCACAGGGCACCCGTGGGTGGACGGGGCCTTCGCTGGCACGTCGGTCCGGCCCCCGCCTAGGCTGGAGGGGCAGGTCGCGGGGGCAGCAAATGCGAGGGGCAGTGCGATGGACAGCGACGCGTTCGTCTACACCAGCTACATCCGGACCACCCCCGACGAACTCTGGCAGGCGCTCACCGAACCGGAGCTCACCCGCCGCTACTGGGGCGTGGCGTTCGAGACGACGTGGGTTCCGGGCGCGTCCATGGTCTGGGACGAGGGCGGTCGAAGGACCGCCGATCCCGAGCAGGTCGTGCTGGAGGCCCGCCCCGGCCGTCTGCTCTCGTACACCTGGCACACCTTCACCCCCGAATGGGCGGAGGCCGTCCGCCTCGACGGCGATGTGTACGAGCACCTCGCCCGACAGCGACGGTCCCGGGTGACCTTCGTGATCGAGCCGTCCGGTGACATGGTCAAGTTGACGGTGACCCATGGTGACCTGGGCTCCGACGGCGTCATCAGGGAGCTGATCGGAGAGGGGTGGCCTGCGTTGATCTCCAGCTTGAAGTCCCTCTTGGAGACCGGCGAGGAGCTTCCGGAGCCGGCCCGCTGAGCCGAGGCCCCTGTTCGCCCGGGGCCGGGCGGGGCCGATCCCGTCCACCGGCCCCGATCGGTCGGGCCCGACCGTCGGCCAGTGGTGGACGAGGGCTCCTTGTCCGCTGATCCATTCGAGTCGTATCGCCCGCCCTCCCGAGCGCCACGCCAGCCCCTTGATCATCTTTTTCTCTTCTTGTCCGCTTTGATGCTCTGGTCGGCCGCATCCGCCGGCGCCACCGCAGACACGGAGAGGGAGTCCGACGTGTCGTCACGCCGATACGCGAAGCGGGGCGGGATGCTCTCCCTCGCCGTCGGGGCGGTCCTGGCCAGCACGGCCGCCCAGTCACCAGGTCCCGAATCCGTGCGGGAGGCGGTTGCCGCCCGTGGGGACTCCCGTGCCGTCGTCACGGTGTACGGGTGCGCCGCCGGCGACACCCTGTGCACCGCGCCGCCCCGCTCCGTCGTGCTCGCCGGCGGACGGGTGTTCAGCGGGCGGCCGTTCGCGCTCGGCCCGAAGGCCTCGGGGCCCGTGGAACTCGCGCTCCGCACACCGGGCGTGCTCGGCGACGTCAGCGTCATGGACCAGCGGGGGCGCCGGATCGCCGGAACCCGCAGTGCGGACGGCGTCCGGTGGACGAGTGCGGCCCCGCTGCCGGCGGGCGGACGGTACGCCGCCCGGCTGGTGATCGAGGGGGCGAACGGCCCCCAGCGGGCCCGTCTGGACTTCCGCACCGAACCGCTGCCGGGCGGGGAGCGGCTCACCGTCTCCTTCGGACCCGAGAGCGGCGGCACGTACGGCGTGGGCCGTCCCGTCACGGCCGAGCTCAGTCGGCCCGTACCAGCGGACGACCCGGACGCGCGCCGCGCCGTGGAGCGCGCCCTGGTGGTGCGGACCTCGCCCCGGGTCGAGGGCGCCTGGCACTGGGTCGGTCCCACCACCCTCCACTACCGCCCCCGCACCTACTGGCCCGCCCGTGCCACGGTCCGGGTGCACAGCGGCCTCGACGGAGTGCGCATCGGCGACGGCCTCTACGGCGGACCCTCGCGCCCCCTCGTCTTCACCACCGGAGCACGGATCGAAGCCGTCACCGACGTCGCCGCGCACGAGATGACCGTCCGCCGGGACGGAAGGGTCCTGCGCACCATCCGGGTCACCACCGGCAAGGCCGGCTACCGCACGCGGGGCGGCATCAAGGTGGTCCTCGGCAAGGAACCCCTCGTCCGGATGCGCGGCGACTCCATCGGGATCGCCCGGGGCAGCAAGGACTACTACGACCTCAAGGTCCGTTGGGCCACTCGGGTGACCTGGAGCGGGGAGTACCTCCATGCCGCACCGTGGTCGCTCGACGCCCAGGGCAGCGTGGATGTCAGCCACGGTTGCACGGGCATGAGCACCGAAGACGCCGCTTGGCTCTTCCACACCGTGCGCGAGGGCGACCTCGTGCGGGTGGTCAACGGGTACGGACGGCCCATGGCGCCGTTCGGCAACGGCTTCGGCGACTGGAACCTCAGTTGGCCGGAGTGGCTCCGCGGCAGCGCCCTGGCCGCGGACCCCGCGGTGCTTCCGGCCGGCCCCGCCGAGGGCGCCCTGGCCCCGACGCTCTGAGGGGCGCCTCGGGACGGTGCGGAGGCGGTGTGGGGACGGGCCCCCGTGCGGTCCGGTCCCGCGCGGCTTCACGCCCCGCCGTCGGCCGCCGGTGCCGCCTGCGCGGGCGGAGAAGTCCGCCGGTCGTGGAGCAGCGGCCCCGCCCGGCGCAGCGAGACAGCCGTGAGCAGGGTCGCTGGGACCACCGGCAGGGGGAAGGCGGCCTCGCCCCGTGCGATCACTCCCCGGCGTTCCTCACGTCCGCCCGCCGCCCGGAGCGTCCGAGGACAGCCGCTGTGCCGCGTAGATCGGCACCACCGAGAGCAGGACGAGGGTCGCCGCCACCACGCTGACCACCGGGGCCTGCTGAGGACGGGTCATGTTGTTGAAGATCCACACGGGCAGGGTCTGCACCCCCGGACCCGCCGTGAACGTCGTCACCACGATCTCGTCGAAGGAGAGCGCGAAGGCGAGCAGTCCGCCCGCGAGCAGCGCCGAGCGCAGCAAGGGGAAGGTGACGTCCCAGAAGACCCGGAACGTGTGCGCTCCCAGGTCCATCGCGGCTTCCTCGTACGAGCCGGGCAGACGGCGCAGCCGCGCCACGACGTTGTTGAAGACGACGACGATGCAGAAGGTGGCGTGACCCACGACCACCGTGAACATTCCGAGTCCCACCCCGAGGGGCTGCAGGACCGTGCCGAAGGCCGAGTTGAGGGCGATGCCCGTGACGATGCCCGGCAGCGCGATGGGCAACACCACCGCGAAGGACACGGCCTCCCGGCCGAAGAAGGAGTGCCGCTGCACGGCGAAGGCGATCAGCGTGCCGAGCACCAGGGCGACGGCAGTCGCCGCGAGGCCGGCCCGGACCGAGGTCGACAGCGCCGCCCGGGCGCCTTCGTTGTCCCAGGCGGCCACCCACCAGTCGAGCGTCAGACCGGGCGGCGGCCAGCTTGCCGAGCGGTCCGGATTGAGCGAGCCCAGCAGGACGAGCAGCAGCGGTAGGTAGATCACTGCGAAGCCCAGGCCGGCGGCTGTGCGCAGTGCGATCCGCGTGGGACGGGAGAGGTTCATCGGTCGCGGTCCTTCCGGCCGGTCACAGGCTGCGCAGCGCGCCGGAACGCCGCACCGCGAGCAGGTACACCACGATGACGGCGACCGGCACGGTGCCGAGCGCGGCGGCGAGCGGCAGGTTCAGGGTGACGTGGGAGTAGATGAGATTGCCGATCAGTTGGGTCTTGCCGCCGACGATCTGCACCGTGATGTAGTCGCCGAGGCTCAGGGAGAAGGTGAAGACCGACCCTGCGGCCACCGCCGGCCACACCAGCGGAAGCACCACGGAGACGAAGGTCCGCCCGCCGCGCGCCCCGAGGTCCGCCGAGGCGTGCAGCAGGCTGTCCGGGAGTTGCGCGAGCGCGGTGTGGATCGGCAGCGCCATGTACGGCAGCCAGAGGTACGTGAGGACGAGCACCGTTGCGGTGAGCCCGTACCCCGGCCCGCTCAGACCGAGCGGTCGCAGCGCCCAATCCAGCGGGCCGCCCTCGGAGAGGATCAGCCGCCATGCGTACACCTTCACGAGGTAACCGGCCCACAGCGGCATGAGCATCGCCACCACGAAGAACGGCCGGCGGCGCGGGGGCGCCACGCGTGCCGTGTAGAAGGCCAGGGGGAAGGCGATGAGGGCGCAGAGCACGGTCACCGCGAGGGCGACGCCGATCGTGCGCAGGGCGACCGTCCGGTAGACCGGTGAACCGATCAGTTCCTCGAAGTTCTGCGAGGTCCAGATCCGCACGACCTCCGAGGTGAAGGCGTCGGTCGACCAGAAGGCGGACAGGAACAGGGCGGCGAGCGAGCCGAGGTAGGCGATGACCAGCCAGAGCAGGGGAGCGGTGAGGAGGGCCGCGAGCCGCAGGCGGGGCCGTCGGTGCAGGGCCCCGGCGAGCCGCCGTGCGGGACCGGGGCCCCGTACGGCGGCTCGCCCGGCGGGCTCGGGGGAGAGCCCGGGGGAAAGTGCTGTCATGGCGCCGGGGTCAGCCCTTGATCTCGGTCCAGGCCTGGACCCACTTGGCGTACGGCACGCAGCGTGCGTCCGTCCGGCCGTCCAGGCACTGCTCGATGGGGGTGGTCCAGAAATGCACCTGCCTCCAGTACTCCTCGTCGGTGGCGTGGAAGGTGGTGCAGTGCGCCTGGTCAGCCGTCTCCGCGCAGGACTTCGCGTTGGCCGGGGCTTCGCCGAAGTACTCGGCCACCTGGGCATTGGTCTTCGGCGAGACGATCCAGTCGAGCCACTTGTAGGCACAGGTGGGGTGCTTGGCCTTCGCCGACACCATCCAGGTGTCGGACCAGCCGGTGGCCCCCTCCTTCGGCAGCACCGCTTCCACCTTGGCGCCCTCGGCCTTCGCCAGGTTGGCGATGACCTGCCAGCTGGTGCCGACGACCGAGTCGCCGCTCTTGAAGGCGGAGATCTCCTTGAGGTAGTCGCTCCAGTACTCGCCGATGTGTGCGTTCTGCTCCTTCAGCAGGGTGACGGAGGCGTCGAACTGCTTCTGGTCGAGCGCGTACGGGTTCTCGATGCCGAGCTCCGGCTTGGTCGCCTTGAGGTACAGGGCGGCGTCCGCGAGGTAGATGGGCGAGTCGTAGGCGGTGACCTTGCCGTCGTGCGCCGAAGCCCCCTCGAAGACGGCGGACCAGGAGTCGGGAGCCGGCTTCACCTTTTCCGTGTCGTACATGAGGAGGTTGGCGCCGCGGCCGTGCGGGATGCCGTAGGCGACGCCGTTGACGGAGTTCCACTCCTTGTTCTTGAGGCCCGCGAAGACGTCGGCGTAGTTCGGCACCAGGGAGGTGTTCACGGGAGCGGCGTCACCGGAGGCGATCAGGCGCAAGGACGCGTCGCCTGAGGCGGAAACGGCGTCGTAGGCACCGGTCTTCATCAACGCCACCATCTCGTCGGAGGTCGCGGCGGTCTTCGCGTTGACCCGACAGCCGGTCTGCTCCTCGAAGGCGCTCACCCAGTCGACCTCCGGGTCGTTGGAGCCGTCCTCGACGTATCCGGCCCAGGCGATCAGATTGACCTCGCCCTCCGCCTCGCCGAGGGCGGTCGGTGCCTTCAGCGCCGGCGGGTTCAGGCCGCCCGGCTTGCCGGAACCGGCCGGAGTGGTCGAGCCGCAGGCGGTGACGAGGAGCAACCCGGCGACGGCGGCTGCGGTCAGGAGGGGGCGGTGCGGGTGCACGTGGTTCTCCGTTGCGTGAGGGGACGGGGCCTGAAGGGGAGTGCGGGGACGGACCGTGTCCGTCACGGGGCGTCCGGGACGGACACGGCGTGGCTGGGATGCCACTGGAGACCGATCCGGGCGCCGCGGAAGGAGGCGAGGTCGGCGGAGGAGGTCTCCAGGTTCTGTTGGAGGGCGGTGAGCCGGCCGCCCCCGTCGAGGTCCACCAGGAAGCGCGTGGAGTCGCCGAGGTAGATGACCTCCGCGACCGTTCCGGTGGCGGAGGCGTGTCCCGGGGTGCCCGGGGCGTCGTGGTCGGTGAGGATCCGGATCTTCTCCGGCCGGATGCTGTACGTGCCCGGCGCTCCGACCACCCGCCGGGCGGCGTCCCCGCTCAGGAGGTTGGAGGTGCCGACGAAGCCGGCGACGAAGGGGGTCGCGGGGCGCTCGTAGATCTCGGCGGGGGTGGCGACCTGCTCGATCCGTCCCCGGTGGAAGACGGCGATGCGGTCGCTCATGGTGAGGGCCTCCTCCTGGTCGTGCGTGACGAACACGAAGGTGATGCCGACTTCCCGCTGGATCTCCTTGAGTTCGACCTGCATCCGCTCGCGGAGCTTGAGGTCGAGCGCCCCGAGGGGTTCGTCGAGCAGCAGGACGCGGGGGCGCCCCACGAGAGCGCGGGCCAGGGCGACCCGCTGGCGCTGCCCGCCGGAGAGTTCGGCGGGGCGGCGCCGGCCGAGGCCGTCGAGGCCGACCCGTGCGAGCGCTGCCCGGGCCCGTACGAGCCGTTCGGCGCGGGGCACCCTGCGCACCTTGAGGCCATAGGCGACGTTCTGCTCGACGGTCATGTGGGGGAAGAGCGCGTAGTCCTGGAAGACGGTGTGGACGTCCCGCTCGAAGGGGGCGAGCCGGGTGACGTCCTGGCCGGCCAGTTCGACGGTGCCGGCACTGGGCGCCTCGAAGCCGGCGATCATCCGCAACACGGTCGTCTTGCCGGAGCCGGAGGGGCCGAGCATCGAGAAGAACTCGCCGTCCGCGATCTCCAGGTCCACCCCGGCCACGGCCTCGGTCGCGCCGTAGGCCTTGCGCAGTCCCGTCAGCCGGATCGCCATTCCCTCCATGAGCGGGAACCTTTCTGGTGTGGTGGAGCGTTGCTCGGGCGTGAGCGCAAACATATGAAGTCATAGTTCAAATCTCAAGACCCCCTTAAGGTAAAGCCTGAGTCAACGCTCGACGCGCGAGGTGGTTAACCGTGAGACCGAACGGCAGGTCGGACGACCGCGACGGTGCCGGGGCGGGTGCGGCCCGCCGGGCCGTGTTCGCACCCGTCGACACCCGGGCCCGGGTGGACGCGGTCGTCCGACGCATCGGCGACGCGATCGAGCTCGGACTCCTCGCCGACGGGGAGCAGTTGCCCGGCGAGACCGAACTCGCCGGGCAACTCGGGGTCTCCACCGTCACCCTGCGCGAAGCCCTGATGGCCCTTCGGCAACAGGGCCTCGTCACCACCCGTAGGGGCCGTGGCGGTGGCAGCTTCGTCACCCTGCCCGACGCTCCCCCGGAGGAGCGACTGCGCGCCCGCCTCGCGGACTGGTCCACCGAGGAACTGCGCGACCTCGGCGACCACTGGGCCGCCGTCTCCGGCGCCGCCGCCCTGCTCGCCGCCCGCCGCACCCAGCCCGGAGACCTGCGCCCCCTCGCCCGCACGGTCGACGCGCTCGCCGCCGCCGGCGACCCCGCGACCCGCAGTCGGCTCTACGGCCGCTTCCACGTCGAACTGGCCGCCGCCGCCCAGTCCGCCCGCCTTACCCGCGAGGAGGTCGCCCTCCAGACGGACCTGGGCTCGCTCCTCTGCCTCGTCCTCGACGAGCCCGACCATCTCGACGACGTGGCGGATCGTCATCGCGCCGTGATCTCGGCCGTGCAGGATGAGGCCGACGAGCGAGCCAGAACGCTCGCCGAGACGTGCGTACGGGAGTCAGTGGGGCGGCTGATCGCGCTGCGCCTCGGGGCTCCCGACCGCACGACCGAGCCTCGTCCCGAGGAGGACACACATGGGCAGGAGCACCGGGCTCGCGGGGGTCGCCGCTGACGCCGGGCGCGCGGACGGGACGCCGGCACACCGGACGCCGGGCGGGACGCCGGACCCGGTCGACGCGGTGATCGCCCGCGTCCGGGACGCCCTGGAGGAGGTGTTCACCGCCGTCGCCGAGACCGTCGCCGACACCGACGCCCTGCTGTCCGAGGCGTTCGGGGCGGACCGGGAGCCCGCCGTCGCGGACCTGGAGGCCCTGCGCCCCGGTCTGCACGCCCGCCTCGCGGACCACCCGCTCGTGTCGGGCGTGGGCTTCGTCGCGGCGCCCGACCTGCTCGCCGACGCCCCGGGCTGGCTGGAGTGGTGGCAGCGCGATCCCGGCGGAGCCGTACGGCCGCTCCTCCTCGATCTCGACCCGGAGCACTCCGCCTATTCCGACTACACGCACTGGGAGTGGTACACCCTGCCCCGCGAGACCGGATGCCGGGCCGTCGCCGGCCCGTACGTGGACTACCTCTGCTCCGACGAGTACAGCCTCACCCTCTCCGCGCCGGTCACCCGCGCCGGCCGGTTCGTGGGCGTGGCCGCAGCCGACGTCTACCTGCGCCACTTCGAGGCGGCCGTGCTGCCCGTGCTCCAGCGGCTGCCCGTCCCCGCCCGGCTCGTCAACGCGCGGGGACGGGTCGCCGCCTCCACCGATCCGTCGCACCTCGCCGGATCCCTCACCAAGGGCCCCGACGTCGCTTCCGTCCTGGTCGGTCCGCCGGTCGAACGCCGTGCCGACGGCCTACGCCTGCTGCCGTGCGGCGGTACGCCACTGGTCCTCGTCACCAGCGATGACTGAACCCGGCAGTGCCCCCGCTCCACCGCACGGACCCGGAGGGAACGGAGCGGAGGACGGGGGCAGGTGCTGAAACCGTTCGGCAGGGAGGTCCCGTCTCTGTGACGGGGCCCTTTGGCCTCTTTCGTTTCCCGAGGCCCACGAAGAACGGATCCATGTTCACCGCGATCTTTCAACACCACTACGACTACCTGGCCGTCTGCGCCCTCGTCGCCCTGGCTCTTGCGGCGGCGGCCTGGTGGGCGGCCCGACGCATCGGAAACCCCCATGCGAGGTGGTGGGCGGGACTCGCCGCCGCCCTCACCGCCCTCTTGGGCGTCACCTTCATGGGGAGCGCCGCCGCCAACGGTCAGTGCGTCGTCAACCACGACCTCGCCGAACCGTTCCGCACCACCCAGGGCCTGTGGAACCTCGCCTTGACGGTGCCCCTCGGCCTCTTCGCCCTGCTGGCCTTACGACGTCCCCTGCCCGCCCTCGTCGTGATCGTGTCGCTGCCGCTGGCCATCGAGCTCACCCAGGGAACCGTGGACGGACTGGGGAGGGTGTGCGACAGCGCGGACGTCGAGATGAACGTCCTCGGAGGATTCGCGGGCGCCGTCCTCGCCGGCCTGGTCCTCACCGCCCGAGGGCGCCTCGACTGGCGCGCCGGGGCGAAGGGGGCGCTGATCGCGTCGGCGGTGCTCCTGCTGCTCGGTGTGGGGGCGGCGCGTTCGGCGCTGTCCTTCACCCACCTGGACGGCACGGGGCCCTCGCCCGCCGACACCGCGCAGCGCGAGGCGGTCGAGGACGCGGTGCGGGAGGCACTCGGCGATGGCTACGTCCTGGGGAAGGCGTACGAGCAGCCGTGCATGGAGGTGTCGTGCGGGAACGTCATCTTCCACCTCGCGGACAAGGACGGGGCCCGGCCGGACGCCTTCGGCACCGGGGTCCTCTCCTGGCCGGACCGGAAGCGCCTCAGGATCGAACTCCATGACGGAAACCCCGCCGTCGCCGAGACCGTCCCGCTCCCCGGAGCGAAGGCGCCCGTGAGCGGGAAGGCGGCCTACGAGGTCGCCCGGTCGTACATGGGCGTCCACTACCCCTGGGCACGGGAGGCCACGGCCCATGAGACGTACCCCCTGGGAGGGGCTGCGGAGTCGGGTTGGATGACCCGCTGGTCCTGGACGCACGGAGGGGTCCAGATGCCCAGGAGGCTCGACGTGCGCGTCGACGCTGCGGGGAGGCTCTTCCAGGTCGACGTGGACCTCGGTCCCGCGCGGCTCGAACTGCGCAAGGGGGAGATCGGCGCGGCGGGGGCCGAGCGGGCCGTACGGAAGCTGTTCGAGGAACACTTCGGAGGGAGGGGCGTTCCGGAGGACCAGCCGCTCAGGGCGTTCGCCCTCCAGGCCGTGCAGAGGGACGGCGAGTGGCGTGCGGAGTGGCTCGTGGACGTCTCCGTCGACGGTGGGGAGGAGCGGGCCGCTCCCCCCGCTCCGAACGATGCGGACCTGCTGTGGGTGGACTCCGTGTCCGGACGGGTGCATAGGAGCTTCTTCGGTACGGCTGGGAGCCGCTGACGGGAGCCGCGGCGGCGACCGGTTCCCGGCCGGGTGGGAGCACCGGGCCGCTCAGAGGCTCGCCAGGAGCCCGTCGAGCGGTGCCGGCGCCCCATCCGTGCCGAGTGCCTCCACCAGCAAGGTGCCGTAGCGGATCTTGCGTCCCTTCTTCGTGCCGAGGAAGCGCCTCATCTGCTGGTCGGAGGCGCGTCCGTGCTGGGCGGGCTGGTTCAGGAAGGTCCGCCAGGCGCGCAGGTCCCCCTCCGCCCGGATGACCTCCTCGACCCGCTCGGGACCCAATGAGCGGATGAGTTCGTCCTCCAGGTCCGCCACGCAGACGAAGAACTCCTGCCGCAGCACTCCGGCCCGTCGAAGACCGCGCTCGTAGAAGGGCTGCTCGCGGGCGTCGCACAGTCCGGTGGTGCGGAGGCCGAGGCCGGGCGGTCCGAGCAGGGCGGCGTAGCGGGCGACGTTCATCGCCCCGTTCATCGACACCAGGCACACGCCGTCCGCGACGAGGTCCCGTCCCTGCCGCGCCGCCAGCGTCTCGACGGCCGCGACGTCACTCGGTCCTTCCAGGAGCACCGCCGTCCGGAGGCCCAGCCCCGAGGCCAGTTCCCCCACCGTCTCGCCGTCGGAACCACCGGCCGCCCAACGGCCCAACTCGTCACGGAACGCCTTCGTCTCCACCGTCATGGAGCGAGTCTGCACGTCCGGGCTCCGTTGCCGCACCGCATATTCGCCGGTGCGGCCGGCCCCGGGCCCGGTTCAGTCGTTCACCGCGGTCAGGAGCACCACCGCGTCCTCCAGGGCAGTGAGTCCGTGCCGCTCCTTCGGGAGCATCCGCAAGGTGCCCGCCCGCAACTCCTCCGCCCACCCGGCCGCCGTCAGGTTCACCCGCCCCCGCAACACCTGGAGGCTCGCGGCCGGGGGCGCGTTGTGCTCGTCCAGGGACGTGCCCGAGGCCAGGGCGATGACGGTCTGCCGCAGCACCCCGTCGTGCACCACCAGATGGGCGCTGCGTCCGTGCGGCGCCGTACGGGCCGTGGTCAGGTGCTCGTCGGCGAGGGCGGTGAGGTCCAGCATCATGGCTCTCCCTGCGGTGTGCGCGGGCGGATACCCCCAGCCTCGCCCGTGACGTGCCGGACGCAACTCGGGACCGTCGGCCGCGCGGCCGTCACCATCATGAGGCCGACGGCGATGCAGGCCCCTGCGGCGAGCAGCGCGGCCGTCCAGCCGTGCACTGCGTACGCCCAGGTGCCGACGAGGGAGCCGAGCGCCCCGCCGCCGAAGGTGGTGAGCATGAAGACCGTGTTGACCCGGGCCGCCACCTCCCGGCCGATCCCGAAGATCCGAGCTTGGCCGGCGATCTGGGACGAGCTGACCCCCACCACCAGCAAGTTCGCGGCGGCCACCAAGGCAGCGGGGGAGTGCGGTACGAGCCCCGCCACCACGAGGCCGAGCCCTGCGCACACCAGGCCCCCGGAGTTCACCACGGAAGGTCCGAACCGGTCGGAGAGCGGTCCCGCCGCGGCCGAGAGCAGCGCCGCGGGCAGCGTCAGCACCCCGAAGAGGCCCGTGGCCCCCGGGCCGTAGCCGAGCGGAGGCGCCGCCAGGTGGAAGGCCAGCACGGCCCAGAAGACGCTGTACGCGGCGAACGCGCACGCCCCGAGCACTGCCGAGATCCGCAACTCGCGGTGGACCGCGAGGAGTCGGGGCAGCCCCGCCAGCAACCCGGCGTACGAGGACTGCCGTCGTGCTCCCAGTCGCTCCGGCAGCCGCCGGGGCAGGACGAGGAGCAGCGCTGCCGTCGCCACGGCCGCCACCCCGTAGGCACTCCGCCAACTGCCGCTCGCATCGGCCACGGTGCCCGAAACCGTGCGGGAGAGGGTCGATCCCAGGGTCAGGCCCAGTCCCACCAGACCGACGACCCGGCCCCGCCGTTCAGGGCCCGCGAGCACTGCCGCCACCGGGGTGAGGATCTGGGGCAGCACCGTCGTGGTCGAGAGCGCGAGCGTGGCGAGCGTGAGCGTGACCACGTCGGGCGCCGCGGCGGCGACGAGCAGGGCCGTGCTGGTCAGGGCGAGCAGCACCGAAGCGAGGCGGCGCAGCCGTGCGGCATCGGCGAGCGGTACGAGCAGCAGGATGCCGAGTGCGTAGCCGAGCTGTGCGGTCGAGGCGATCAGCCCTGCCGTCCGCTCCGAAACGTCGATGCCGCGTGCCACGGCGGCGAGCAGCGGCTGCGGGAAGTAGATGTTGGCGACGGTGACGGCGCCCGCGACGGCGAACAGCAGGACGTTCACGGACCGGGCGCGGGCGTGGGCAGGGGGACGGGGGACCACGGAGGCCTTTCCACAGGGGGAGGGGGCGCCTCCAGGCTCCTTGCCGTGACCTGCACGGATCAAGCTGACATCATGAAACCAGCGTTGAGTCGTGCTCAACGATCAAGGGTCATCAAGGGGGGCGAACCGGTGCTGGAGCGTTACGAGCTGGAAGCCTTCCTCACTCTTGCCGAAGAACTCCACTTCGGCCGGACCGCGGAGCGCCTCGGCGTCTCCACCGGCCGGATCAGCCAGACCGTCAAGAAGCTGGAGCGACGCGTCGGCACCCCGCTCTTCGCGCGCACCAGCCGCAGCGTCCGTCTCACCCCCGTCGGTCGCGCCCTCTACGAGGACCTCCTGCCGGCCCATCGGGCCCTGTGCGCAGCACTCGAACGCGCCGTCGCCGCCGGACGCGGCGTCCACGGCACCGTGCGCGCCGGATTCGCCACCCCCTGGGGCGGAGAACTGCTCACCGCTGCCGCGGACGCCCTGGTCGCACGGCACCCCGGCTGTGAGGTCACCATCCGCGAGGTTCCCCTCGACGGTGGATTCGCCGCCCTCCGGAACGGAACTCTGGACGTCCAGTACGCGGCCTTCCCCGTCCGGGAGCCGGAACTCGTCGCCGGTCCCGTCGTCCTCACCGACGAGCGGGTCCTCCTCCTGCCCGCCGGCCACCCCTTGGCGGGACGCACCTCGCTCGCTCCGGAAGACCTCGCGGGCCTCGACCTCATCGCCCCCGGCGGTTCCGTGCCGCGCCATTGGGTCGACCACCACTATCCCCGCCGCACCCCGGCCGGAGCCGCGATCGGGCGGGGGCCCGCCGCCGGCACCTGGCAGGAGGTCCTGTCCCATGTGACTGCCGGCCGCGGTGCATCCCCCGGGGCGGCCCGCGGAGCCCGCTACCACCCGCGCCCGGGCATCGCCTACGTTCCGCTGCACGACGCTCCACCGCTCGAGTACGGCCTGGTCTGGCCCGAGACGGCCGATTCCGCCCTGCTCGCGGAATTCGTGGCAGCGGTCGGCGATGCGGCGCGGACGAGCGGGAGGTGATCTCCCCGGCGGTGACCGGCTACTTCGTGCTCCGAGGCAGCAGGGAGCCCGCCAGGTGGTCGTGGGCCACGTGCGCGTGGAGCCGGACGCCCGTGACGAGGGTGTCGTCGTCCGCGTAGAAGTGCGGGTTGTGGTTGGGGGCCAGTCCGCGTCCGCCCTCGACGGGCACCGGCCGGCCCGAAGGGTCCAGGGCGGCGTCCTGGACCCCGAGCATCACGTACAGGCCGCCGAAACGGCCCACCAGTTCCGAGACGTCGTCGTATCCGAGCGTCGCGCCCGTCTCCACCACGCGTTCCTCGCCGACCACCCGGCGGAAGGTCGGCAGGCCGGCTTCCACCCACGGCCCGCTGTTGTGCACCGGCGGCACGGACTGCAGGTACTCCACCGAGGCCGTCGCACCGTACGCCGCCGCGGAATGTTCGACCAGCGTCGTCAGACGGTGCTGGACCTCGGCCATGTCGGACTCCACGTCACACCGGATCGTGCCCCACAGCGTCACCGTCTCGCCGATGATGTTGAAGCGTCCCACGTCCTCGATGTGACCGATCGTCACTGTGACCGGGTCGAAGGCCGAGACCTGCCGGTACAGCTGGCCGATGCCGGTGAGGACCGCACCGACCGCCGGCATCGGGTCGATGCCCTCCCAGGGCGTCGAGCCGTGCACCTGCCGGCCCGACACGACGATGCGGATCAGGCTGGACGCGCCGTACTGGTTGCCGATTCGGTACCCCAGGTACCCCTTCGGGTACGGCGTGACGTGCATCCCGAAGGCCATCGTCGGAACCGGGTCGGCGAAGGCGCCCGCCTCGACCATGGCCCGGGCGCCCCCCGCCTCCGTCACCGGCGGCCCCTCCTCGGCGGGCTGGAAGACGAAGAGGACCGTGCCGGGGAGTCGGTCGCGGACCCCCGCCAGCACCGTGGCCGCGCCCATCAGCATCGCCGTGTGGCAGTCGTGCCCGCAGGCGTGCGAGACGGGGAACGGGCCGCCCGGGTAGTCGGCGTCGACCGCTTCGGAGGCGAAGTCCGTCCCGCAGAGGTCCCGCACCGGAAGCGCGTCCGTGTCCGCCCGCAGCGCGACGACCCGGTCACCCGGCAGCCCGCCGCGCAGGACGCCCACGACCCCGTGACCCGCGATGTCCGTGCGGACCTCGTCCACACCCAGCGCGCGCAGGTGGTTGGCGACCAGGCGTGCCGTTTTCACCTCCCGGTTGGACAGTTCCGGGTGCCGGTGCAGATGGCGTCGCCAGGCCACCACCCGGTCCGCCTCCTTCGCCGCCCGGTCGTCCAGCTCGTCGTGGATCGCGTCCCTGCCCAACGGGGTCTCCTTCTCCCTCGGACTCTCGATCGGACCGCCACGCAGCTTCCCACCCGGGGCCCGCCCGTGTCCGTGTCCACGGGCGGGACACTCGGCTTTGGGGCCGTTCCGGTTACCCCGGGTCGACCCCGTCCGGGCCGCTCCTCGCGATGACGGCTGCGGTGTCCACGCCCGCGGGGAGCGTGCCGAAGGCGAGGCCCCGGTCGCCGTCGAGGCGGGAGGCGCAGAAGGCGTCGGCTATCGCCGGGTGCCCGTGCCGTACCAGCAGCGACCCTTGGAAGACCAGGGCGAGCCGTTCCACCAACCGCCGCGCGCCGTATGCCGCCGCATCCGGATCACCGAGTCCTGCGAGGTCCTTGCGCAGGTCCGCGACCGCCGCGTCCAGGCGCCGGTCGGCCCCCGCGGACCGGTCGACCTCGGCGAAGTACGCCTCCACGGCCTGCGGCTGACGGGCCATCGCCCGCAGCACGTCGAGCGCGGCGACGTTTCCCGAGCCCTCCCAGACGGAGGGCAGCGGGGACTCCCGGTACAGCCGAGGGAGCCCCGAGTCCTCCACGTAGCCGTTGCCGCCCAGGCATTCCAGGGCTTCCGCGGCGTGGGCCGGGGCCCGCTTGCACACCCAGTACTTGGTGACCGCCAGCCCGAGCCGCCGCAGTTGCTCCTCCTCCGCGTCGCCGCGGGCCGCCTGGTCCACCGCTCCGGCCAGTCGTAGCGCCGCGACGGTGGCGGCCTCCGACTCCACCGCCAGGTCCGCGAGGACGTTGCGCATCAGCGGCTGCTCCACCAGCCGCGCACCGAAGGCCTCGCGGTGGGTCGCGTGGTGCACCGCTTGCACCAGCCCGAGGCGCAT
This sequence comes from Streptomyces sp. NPDC058877, assembly GCF_042742855.1. Classification (NCBI taxonomy): domain Bacteria; kingdom Bacillati; phylum Actinomycetota; class Actinomycetes; order Kitasatosporales; family Streptomycetaceae; genus Streptomyces; species Streptomyces sp. NPDC058877. The sequence goes on from NZ_JBHYMF010000031.1 coordinate 37,325, forward strand.
CCCGGACGCCGAACTGATGGCGCAGTCGAGGCGCGTCATGTTGACCATCCGGATGATGGTGGCCACCCCGCGCCCCTCTTCTCCGACCAACCGGCCGAGAGCGCCCTCGTACTCGATCTCGGAGGAGGCGTTCGACCGGTTGCCCAACTTGTCCTTGAGGCGTTGGAGGCGGATCGGGTTGCGACTGCCGTCGGGGAGCACCCGGGGCACCAGGAAGCAGGACAGGCCCCCGGGGGCCTGCGCCAGGGTGAGGAAGACGTCCGACATGGGTGCCGAGGTGAACCACTTGTGGCCGGTCAGCGCGTACAGACCGGGCTCGCCGGTCGGGACCGCCCGGGTGGTGTTCGCCCGGACGTCCGAACCGCCCTGCTTCTCCGTCATCGACATGCCGGCGATGAGTCCGCGCTTCTCCGTCGGCACCCGCAGTCCGAAGTCGTACGACGAAGAGGAGAGCAGCGGCTCGTACGCCTCGGCCAACTCGGGTTGGACCCGCAGCGCGGGCACCGCCGCGTACGTCATGGAGATCGGGCACAGGTGTCCTGCGTCCGCCTGGCCCCACACGAACACCTTGGCCGCGCGCGCCACGTGTGCGCCCGGTCGGTCGTCGCGCCACGGAGCTGCGTGCAGCCCGTGCCGCACGGCCACGTCCATCAACGCGTGCCAGTGCGGATGGAACTCGACTTCGTCGATCCGGTGCCCGTACCGGTCGTGGGTGTGCAACACGGGGGAGTGGCGCTCGGCGAGCCGCCCCCATTCCTGGGCCTCCTCGCCCCCCGCCCGCACGCCGAGCTCCCGGACCTCGGCCTCGGCCCAGCCTGCGCCCTCCCGGCGCAGTGCCTCCAACAGTGCGGGGTCGGCGGAGACGTCGTAACCGGTCAGCGGTGGTGCCTGATTGGTGACCTCATGCGTGGGCGGCATCCGGAACTCCCAGTGCTCGGAGGGTGAAGGTGACGAGTGCGGGTACGGTCTCGGGGCCGACGGCCCCCTCCGCCAGTGGCCCGACCAGCGCTTCGGCCCCCGCCCCGACCAACGCCGAGGCGGTCAGGACCGGGTCCTGGGGCGGCAGCTCGCCGGAGCGCACGCCTTCCTCGACCTGCGCGGCGAAGACGTTGCGGAACGTGCGCCGGAAGACGAGCCGTTCCGTGTCCACGGCGGGGTCGACCGGTTCGGCGAGCAGGGCGTAGGCCAGGCGGGGCGACTTCAGTGCGCGTTGGGCGAAGGTCTCCACCACCGCGACCACCCGTTCGGCCGCCGTGCCGTGCCCGGGGTGTCCGGCTGCCGCGGAGACGGCCTCGACTTCCCGCCCCACCACGGTCCTGAACAGTTCGACGGCGAGCTCGGCCTTGCTCGGGAAGTGCCGGTACACGCTGCCCGTGGCCATGTCGGCGCGCGCGGCGACGGCGGCCATGGTGCAGCCCGCGTACCCCTGTTCGGCGAGCAGGGCGAGGGCCGCGTCGACGACCGAGGCGCGTTGGGCGTCGAGCCGGGCCTGGACGGCGGGGGTGCGTCGGTACGGCATGGAAGAAGTGAAGCAGTGATTCACTGCTTCATCAAGAAGTCGGACGGAGGCGCTCGCCCCCGGAGGTCGAGTGCCTCCCCCTCGTGCACCGGTGGTCCGGCCGACCCGTCGCAGCATGGCCACCCCGGAGGGCGGTCATGCTGCGGCCGGGAGCCCGTCAGCCGGTGAAGACCTCGACCAGGGACCAGATCGCCAGACCGGCCATGCAAGTGCCGCCGATGCGCTGCACGGTCTTGAGCGGGACCCGCTTGGCGATGAAACGGCCCGCGACCAGGGCCAGGGCGGAGACCGTCGTCAGTGCGGCGAAGGAGCCGAGGGCCGTTGACCAGGTGCCGTTGGTGGCGGCGAGGTTCGCGGTGGTGATCTGTGTCAGGTCCCCCCACTCGCTGATGAAGACGGCGGTGAAAGCGGTGGAGAAGACGGGCCAGAAGCCGGTGACGGTCCGTCCGCCCTCGTCCGCCGTGTCGTCGTCGCCCCCGCCGCGCAGCAGTACGAACGCGCCGAAGCCGAACAGGAGGGCCGAGACGAGTTTGACGGTCCAGCCGGGGAGCAACCCGAGCAGGCTTCCGGCGCCCACCGCGATGGCGACGTGGGCGAGGAAGGCGGTGGACGTGCCGATCCACACGTGCAGCGGACGCATGCGCGTGCCCATGGCGAGGGACGCGAACATCGTCTTGTCGGGAAGTTCGGCGAGGAAGATCAGCCCGAAGGCGGTGAGGATCGCCAAGGGGTCGAGGTGCATACCGGGGCTCTCTGCTCGGTCCGGGCCCCGCGGCTCCGCTCGGCACCTCGGTGGGCGACGGGAGGACCACTCGGCCCGGCATGACGGAACGCGCCCGCGGGCATGCGGGCACGGCGTTGCCTGGCCGAAGGTCTCGCCCGTCCGCGTCACGCGCGGACCCGGTCACCGGGAACCCGAGGGCTCCAGTGTGTCGACGACCGGTTTGCGGGGCTACTCCCCTTCGCTGTCGCCCAGTGTAGCGGAAGGGGCGCAAGGCGGAGTAGACAGTGTCTATCCCGTCTTGGTAGGGAGTCTCCGTGCATGATGCAGGAGGAACACCCCGGGCCCCTCGGACAGCAGATCCCGAGGGCGGACTCCGCTCCCGGTTGGTCCGTGCGGGAGTCGAGCTGGTCAACGACGAGGGGGCCCACACCCTCTCGCTGCGCGAGATCGCCCGCCGGGCCGGCGTCTCCCACGGAGCACCCCGCCGGTACTTCCCGACCCACCTGGACCTGCTGTCCGCCCTCGCCCGGAAGGGCTTCGACGAACTGGCCGCGCGCATGGCCGAGGAGGATCCCGAGACCACCCCGGCGCGCGAGCGGATCGAAGGGCTCGCCCGCGTCTACGTCGACTTCGCCGGCACCCGGCGCGGCATGTACGAGCTGATGTTCCGACCCGACCTCCTGGAGAGCGGTCGGCTCGGGCTGCGGGAAGCCTGCATGACCCTCTTCTCCCGCCTCGTCGGGCTCGTCGCCCGGGTGCGCCCGGAGGACGACCCCGTCGTCCTCGCCGGTGCGCTCTGGGCCAACCTGCACGGCCTGGTCCAGCTCCGGCACTGGAGCAGCCTCCGCCTCACGACCGGGGACGACCCCGACGCCCTCCTGGCGGCCGTGCTCGACGCCCACCTCGGCCCCCCGGAGGCCGCCGCGTGAACCGCACCCTCGTCTGCAGCGTCGTGGACACCGCGGTCGTGGCGCTCGACGGGACCGTCCTCACCGTCGCCGAACCGGCGCTCCAGCGGGACCTGCACGCCCACGTCGGACAGGTGCAGTGGACCAGCACCGGATGCCTCGTCGCCGTTGCGGCCTCCTGGTCTTCGCGGGCCGCCTCGGCGACGGTCACGGCCACGAGCGGGTCTGCGCCCCCGGAGCCTTCCGCCTCGCCGTCACCTCCACCGGCATCGCCCTGGCTCCCGACGTCGGTGCCGTGATCGCATGGCGCGTGCTCCAGGGCGGGTACGGGGCGCTCCTCCGACCCGCACGGCCGCGGTCGGTGGTCGTTCGCGCTTCTCGGAGCCGGATTCGCCACGCTCATGGTCACCGCGACCTCCGCCGTCGTGCACCACGCCCCCGAGGCCCGTCCGGGTGCCGCCGGCGGTCTCCAACAGACCGCGATGAACGTCGGACCGGCGGCTCGGCGTCGCCCTCGCGACGCTCCTCCTCGCCCTCGCGCCGGACGGCGGCTTCGTGCCGGTCCGGGGCATGGCCCTCCCCGCCCTCGGGGTGATTGCCGTGCTCGCCCTCCCTGCCGCACTCCTCCTGCCCCACGGCACGGACCGAGAGGGGACACGCCCGGAGCCGACGACACCCGGGACCGGCCGGCGGCCCTGCGTACGATCATGAGATGCCCGCAGCCGGTCAACGCCGCCCTCCCGGCACGGCGGCCCGCACCCAGCTCAACCTCGGTCGTGCGCTGCCCTTCCTGGTCCTGGTCCTGACGGTCGTCGCCGACCTGGTGACTCCCGACCGAGAGAGGTTCGACCGCCTTCTCGTTGCCGCGCCCGCACTCGCCGCCGTCACCTGGAGCGTGCGGGGGACCATCGGCATCGGACTGGTGGCCATGGGCGCCCGCGTCCTCCTCGGCCTCGACCGGGACCAGGACCTCGTCTATGAACTCCTCGCCAACGAGGCGGTCATCGCTGCGGTGACCGTCGCCTCGGCCTGGGTCAGTCGGGCCAGGACCCGCTATGAGCAGGACCTGCGCGAGGTCACCGCCGTCGCCGAGGTCGTCCAGCGGGTCGTCCTGCGCCCGCTGCCCGAACGCCTCGGCCGCTTCGAACTGCACCTGCTGTACGTCGCCGCCGCGGCCAAGGCGAGGATCGGCGGGGACTTCTACGAGGCGGTGAAGGTCCCCGGCTCCGTACGGGTCATGCTCGGAGACGTCCAGGGCAAGGGCCTCGGCGCCGTCGAGACCGCCTCCGTCCTGCTCGGATCCTTCCGCGCCGCCGTCAACGACGCGTCCGACCTCCCCGCCCTCGCGGACCGGCTCGACGAGGGCCTCGCCCGTTACAGCGCCTGGGACCCCGACTCCGACGCCGCCGAACGCTTCGCCACCGTCGTCCTGGTGGAACTCCCCGACGGCCAGGACGTCGTACGACTCCTCAGCTGCGGTCACCCGGCCCCACTGCTCCAGCGCCCGACCGGGGTCGAGCCCGTGCGCTTCGCCGACCCGTCGCTGCCCGTGAACCTCGCGGGCCTCGCCGAGAGCCACCACCGGGTCGAGGAACTCCCCTTCGGGCCGGGGGACCGCCTGCTCCTCTACACCGACGGCGTCAGCGAGACCCGCGACAAGACCGGCACCTTCTACCCGCTGGAGCTCCGCCTGCGCGGCTGGGCCGGTGCACCCGCGGCGGAACTGCCCGCGCTCCTCCACCGTGACCTCGCCGCCTACGGGGCGGACGGCCTCGACGACGACGTCGCCGCCCTCGTCGTGGTGCGCCCGCCCGAACCCTCCCGGCCGGGGCGCGGTGGAGCGGGATGACACGCCCGGGCTACGGCGGGTCGGCAACGGTCGGAGCCGCCCCCGTACGTGCCCCCTCCGTGCCGGCCGAGTGGCCGGTCACCCAATGTGCCGGGGCCGGCTTGTGCCGTTGCCACCCGGTTGCGCGTCCCGTGCGCCGTTCGTGCGCTCTAGTCACTCCGTTCCCGGTACGTGAGGCTTGCGACCGTCCGCCGTGCGGACGGTCAGCAACCCAGTCGAGAGGAACGGGTGCACGTGCTCCAGGACCACCCCTTCGCCAATGGAACGTCCGAAGAATTCCCCGGCTTCCCGGGGGTCACGGCGGGGCTCACCGCCGTCGAGGTCGCACGCATCGCAGGTCGCGGCCTCTGGGCGGCCGACGGGGCCGTCGACCCCGACGTCGTCAGGCTCGGCCAGACCCTCACCACCGCCCTGCTCAACGGAAACGGCGGCGCCGACCCCGAATCCCTGCTCCCCGCCGAACTCGCCGCGCACGTCGAAGAGGTCCGTGGGCTGGCCCTGCCCGCGTACCACCGGATCGAGGCCCCGGACGGCATCCGGCTCTCCGCCCTCAGCCTCCGACAGACCTCCCCCGGCCCGCACCCACTGGTCGTCGTGCCGGCCGGCTGGACCCCCTTCGGCTGGCCCCTGTTCCTCTGGGCGTACCTCGACCTCGCCCGCCGGGGCTACCACGTCCTGGCCTACACGCCCCGCGGCCTCGGGATCCCCGGACTGCCGTCCACCTCCGAGGGCTTCGTCGACGTTGCGGGCCCCCACGACTGGGCCGACGGCTCCGCCGTCATCGACTTCGCCCAGGAATACCTCGCCCCCGGATCCATAGGATTCCTCGGTGAGTCCTACGGGTCCGGCATCAGCCAGCTCGTCGCCGCCCATGACGACCGGGTCGCCGCCGTCGTCGCCCTCAGCACCTGGGGCAACCTCGCCACCAGCCTCTACGACCACGACACCCGTCACCTCATGGCCGTCAAGGCACTCCTCGCCCTCACCGGCGGACCCGTGGAGACCAAGTTCGCCCCCGCCGACCAGGAGGTCCTGGCCGACTTCCTGGCCGACCGGAACCCGCAGAAGGTCGTCGAGTGGGGGCTGCTGCGCGCCCCAGAGTCGTACCTCCACCTCACCAACGAGAACGAGACGCCCACCTTCTTCTCCAACACCTGGCACGAAGGGCTCTTCGCGGTCAACCAGCTCCTCGACACCTTCAACGGCCTGGACGTGCCCAAGCGGCTCAACCTGTGGATCGGCGACCACGCCGCCCCCGAGGGGCCGGGGCTCATCGGCACCGAGCCCGGAGGCGTCAACCTCCCGCTGTCCGAGGCGTACGCCTGGCTCGACCACCACCTCAAGGGCGAGCACAACGGGGTGGAGGACTGGGAGCAGGTCTGCAACCAGGTGATGTTCACCTACGTCACCCAACCCGTCCTCGACCCCGGCACGGGGGAGCCGACCGGCGAGCACCGGATCGTCGAGCAAGCGGTCCGCGAGCGCCGGGCGGTCTGGAACCGGGTCACCACCGGCGTCGAGGTCCTCGGCCTCACCGGTGACGGCACGAACGGCATCGACGGCCTGCTCCTCCCCGCAGGAGAGGCGACCGGCCCCTCGGAGGTCATCGGCTGGCGTCGCGGGTTCCTCGCCGGGGTGGACACCGAGGCCACCGCCATGGACGCGCTGATGCGGACCGGGCGGGCGGAGTGGGCCGGCAACCCCAAGACCTACGACACCCGCAAGATCGACCGCCGGCACGCCGTCGTCTGGACCACCACTCCGCTCTCCGCCCCGCCCTACGGGGGAAGCGCCGGCCGCCGCATCCGGGGCGTCCCGCGGCTGCGCCTCACGGTCCGCTCCACGGCCGCCTCCGCCAGCCTCTACGCCTACCTCCTGGACGTCGCCGAAGACGACACCGCCCGGATCATCACCCACGAGCCGCTCAACGCGTACGGACTGATGCCCGATCAGGACCGCACCGTGACCTGGCGGCTCCAGGCCGCTGCGTACGACCTCGCCGCCGGGCACCGTCTGATGCTGGTCGTCGACAGCAAGGACCCCTTGTACGGGGACGCCTCCGTGACCTGGACCCAGACCGTCATCAGCTCTCCGGCGGACGGACCGGCCTTCCTGGAACTACCGCTGGGCTGACGGCCGTGCGACCGCACGGGGCCGGGCCTCCCGGTGCGTCCTCGTCGTCACCGCGAGGACGCGTGCCCGTGGGCCGACCCGACCCGGACCCGGCCCCTCCGGCAGGGGCCGCACGACCCGCTCCCGGCTCTCGACGGCCCCGCCGGCCGCCCGGCCTCCTGGTCCGTCCCGCCGAGACGGATCCGGACGGTTCAGGAGCGGTAGGGGGTGTTCGCCTCCGCCCAGTCCGCCAGGGCCCGTGCGCACTCCGCGACCGATTCGCGCCAGGTGCGTGCGGCACCGTCGCCGGCCTCGTCGCTGACGTGCTTCACGATCCGCAGCGGAACCCCGGCCAGCTCGGCTGCGGTCGCCAGCGCGTACCCCTCCATGTCGACCAGCGGTGCCCGCTCGGCGAGCCGCGCCCGCGCCGCTTCGTCGGAGATGAAGGCGTCCCCGGTGGCCAGGACCACGTCGCCGCCGTCCGGCAGCACCAGGGGGGCGCCGTACGTCTCACCGGTCAAGGTGGCGAGCAGCTCGCCGTCCAGGTCGTGCTGCACGACCGTGCCGACGACGTGCGTCCCGGTCCAGCCCGACCGGAGCGCCCCCGCCGTTCCCAGGTTCACGACTCCGGACGGTCGCGGCCCCCTGCTGAGCGCGGTCGCGAGCGCGGTCGCGGCGTTCACCTTGCCCATGCCGGTCAACAGCACGGGCAGGTCCGTGTCGAGGAACTGCGCCTCCTCCTTGACGGCGAGGACGAGCAGTGGACGGCCGGCCGTGATCTCTCCCAAGAGTTCCATGGGGGCCACGCTAGTTCGAGGACCCTCCCGTCGTACAACCGGGCGGGCTCGGTCCTGGTCGTCGCGCCCTCATCCCGGGCTGTCGTCCCTGTGGGCTTCCGTCACACCGGCAGCAGCCGGCCGATCAGCGCCTCCAACTGCCGGGCGTTGCGACAAGCACGCATCTCCACGAGCGCGGCATAGACCGGGGCCGCCGAGTCGCCGGTGCCCCAGAGCGAAGGCTGCTCCGGGTTGAGCCAGTGGACCCGGCGGGCACGGTTTGCGATGCTCCGGAGCGCCGCGGGGTTCGGGTCGGAACCGTTGGTGCGGGCGTCTCCGAGGACGAAGACCACGGTGCGCGGGCCGACCGCCTTCGCGTACCGCTCGGCGAACTCCCCGAGCGCCGCGCCGTAGTCGCTCTGTCCGTGCCAGCCGGTCAGCCGTGCCTCCGTGAGGACGAGGTCACCGAGACCCGCGGGATCGGCCGCGCTCCGCGAGACCAGGTCCGTCACCTCGTCGACCCGGTTGACGAAGGCGAAGACCCGCACCCGACCGAACTGCTCGTGCAGGGCCTGTACGAGCAACATCGTGAACTGGGCGAAGCCCGCCACCGACCCCGAGACGTCGCAGAGCAGGACCAGTTCGGGACGCCGCGGTCGGCGTCGGCGCAGCGCCGGGCGCACCGGGACGCCCCCGGTCGACAGCGAGCCGCGCAGCGTGCGTCGCAGATCGATCGTGCCGCGTGCCGCCCGTCTCCGCCGGGCCGCGAGTCGGGTGGCCAGTTTCCGCGCCAGTGGCCGAACCGTGCGGCGCAACTCGTCCAGCTGGGTCCGCCCGGCCAGCAGGAAGTCCACGCGGTCGGGCGTCGCCGCGACCGCCCGGCGTGCGACCGCCTCCCGCCCCCGCCGCTCGGCGACGCGCCGGCGGGCCTCGGTGCGCACCCGCTCGCGGAAGGCCTCGATCCGCCGCCGTATCTCATCGTCGAGCAGTCGTTCGGTGAACTCGGGATCTTGGTCCGAGGGTGCCGCCCGCAGCCGGTCGCGGACCCTGGCGAGCAGGGTTTCGGGCCGCAGCCGGGACAACGTCTGGTGAGAGGACCAGCCGTCCGACTCCGGACCGGAACCGTAGCCTCCGAAGCCCGCCACCGCCTCGGCGGCCAGTCGGTCGAGTGCGGCGGCATCACCGGTCACGAGGGCCTCGGCCAGCCGTTCCCGCAGTGAAGGGAGGTCTCCCGCGGTGTTCTCGTACGCCCCCACCATCCCCGCGTCGAGCGGAAAGTACAGGTCGAACACCTGGTCGAAGACCCTGCGCTGGGCTTCCCCGTGCAGCAGAGTCGCCGCCAGCGCCTCCCTGACCTGCGCCCGGTCGGTGAAGCCGACCGCTTCGAGGGCCCGCGCCGCGTCCACGGTCTCGCCCGTCCCGATGCCGAATCCGTGGGTCCGCAATGCCGCCACGAGTGCGGTGAGCCGCACCGAGGCCCCGGCGCCGCCCGCCGCACCGCCAACGGGCGTCCTTGCGGACGGGGCCGCGCGACCTGCCGTGCCTCCCGGACTCACACCGCGTCCAGGGCGAGCTCGGCCGCTGCCTTCACGAGGTCTTCCCGGTGCTTCAGGAGGACGCCGAGGGTCTCCCGCACGACCTGCTCGTCCAGCCGGTCCGCACCCAGCGCGAGCAGGGTGCGGGCCCAGTCGATCGTCTCCGCGACGGACGGCACCTTCCGCAGGTCCATCGCCCGCAGCGCGCTCACCACCCGCACGGCGGACGCCACGAGCGTCGCGTCGAGGCCGGGTACCTTGAGCGCGACGATCCGGCGCTCCAGCTCTTCCTCGGGGAAACCGATGTGCAGGAAGAGGCAACGCCGGCGCAGCGCCTCGGACAGTTCGCGGCTCGCGTTCGAGGTGAGCACCGTGAAGGGCCGCCGGGCGGCCCTGATCGTGCCGAGTTCGGGGACGGTCACCTGGAAGTCGCCGAGGACCTCCAGGAGCAGGCCCTCCACCTCGACGTCGGCCTTGTCGGTCTCGTCGATCAACAACACCGTGGGTTCTTCGGACCGGATGGCGGTGAGCAGCGGTCGCGGGAGCAGGAACTCCTCGCCGAAGATGTCCGTGCGCGCCTCGTCCCAGGACTCGCCCCGCCCGGCCGTGATCCGTAGCAGCTGTTTGGCGTGGTTCCACTCGTACAGCGCGCGGGACTCGTCGACCCCCTCGTAGCACTGGAGTCGGACCAGACGGGCGCCGGTGACCGCGGTGACGGCCTTGGCGAGTTCCGTCTTCCCGACGCCGGCCGGACCTTCGACGAGCAGCGGCTTGCCCAGGCGGTCGGCGAGGAAGACGGTGGTGGCCACGGCCGGCGACGCCAGGTAGCCGGTGGCGGCGAGCCGCTCGGACACCTCGTCGACTGAGGTGAAGAACCCGGTCGTCACGGCTGGCTCGGTCGTCATCTGTCCCCCGGGATCGAAGTGTCGTACTGATCAGTAGCCTCGGCTGTACTCGATCAGATCGGGCGCCCCCGCACAACCGTCGTGCGCGGGTCCGTGCCGCGCGAGAGGGCACGGGCGCTGGTGCAATGGAGGGACCGGGTGCGCCGCCCGGAGGTTCGCGCGGGGTGGAGGTGTCGTGTCGGAACGGGACGAGGCCCTCCTGATCAGGGTGCGGGCGCTGGAACGGGCCATCGGCGAGATCGGTACGACGCTCGACGAGGGGACGACGTGCCGAGAACTCGCCGCCTTCCTCGCCCACCACCTGCGCGGCACGGTCGCGGTCGACCTGCGCGCCGAACCGGGCGTCCCGGTCCGACGCGTCGCATCGGCGGGCCCGTCCGGTTCCGGCGGGGGACCGATCGACACGGGCACGGGAGCCGCTCCTCCCGCCCCTGCTGCCGCCCCGACTTCCCCGGACCGCACACCGGAACTCGCCGTCCCCCTGGCCGCCGGCGGGGAGGACCCCCTCGGACAGGTGACCGCCGCCCGTCGGGGCGGCGCCGACTTCTCCGCCGATGAGGTCGCGGTCCTTTGGCACGCGACCCGACTCGCCGCCCGGCACCTCGGCCACGCCCGCCGCCTCGCCGCCACGGAGGACACCGCGCTCCACCTCCAACGGGCCCTGGTCGCCGAACCCGGTCGGCCGCACCCCAACCTGGAGGTCGCGGGCGGTTATCGTCCAGCGGGTCCCCGCGCGCTCGTGGGCGGCGACTGGTTCGAGACCGTACGGCTCCACTTCGGGCGCAGCCTCCTGGTCGTCGGCGACGTGATGGGCCACGGGCTCGACGCGGCCGTGGACATGAACGCCTACCGCACGGTGCTCCGCGACGTCGCCGCGACCGATCTGCCACCGCACCGGGTCCTGCGCCACCTCGATGCCGTCGTCGCCGAGGACGACGCCCGCCGTCCCGCCACCTGCCTGCTCGTCCGGGTGGACCCGGCGCGCGGTACGGCGACCTTCGCCAGCGCCGGCCACCTGCCGCCCGCGGTCTTCGGCGCCGACGGCTCCGCGGAGATCGTGGACCTTCCGGTCGGCCCGCCCCTGGGCACCGGGGTGGGGGGCTACGAACCAGCCACACGCCCCCTCGGGGCCGGTGAAACCCTCTTGATCTTCACCGACGGCCTCGTCGAACGCCGGAGCGAGGACATCGACGCTTCGCTGGCCCGTCTGGCCTCCCTGCGGCTTCCTGCTGGTTCCGGACCCGAGCAGGTCGTCGAAGAGGTGCTCCGCCGCCTCAATGCGCACCGCGCGGAGGACGACGTGGCCCTCCTCGCGGCCCGCCTCCGCCCCCGTCCCACGCCATGACAGAGCGTCACCCGCGCCCCACGCCTTGCCGTGACGGAGGGTCATGACGCCCCCGAAGAGGACCTGTTTCGCGTCTTGGCACGATTCTTCCGGCACGACGCTTGTGCACGGCCCCGGTGCCCGGCACGCTCCTCGTATGAACACGGCCAGGCATGCCAGTGAACGTCTGATGAGCTGGCCCTCGCTGACCCCCGGCCGCGCCCATTGCGGCGCCGAGCTCGGACTGGGCACCGCGACGCAAGAGATCGTTCATTTCCACGGTGAACACGAGGCGGACGTCCATCTCACCCGGGCCATGATCGCGAAGCTGCGTCCGGCCCTCCTCGGATCGAGCGCCGTTCGCCTGAGGGCAGGATCGGGCTGGGTGACGGTCCGCCTGGACATGGGCTCGGACATCGACCTGCTCGCCACGCTCGTGAGCGCGGCCCTCCAGGCGAGCGGCGTCCCCGACACGGTCCCGGACGGCTGCACCCGCACCCGCCCGGTCACCGGCCGTTGCTGATTTCCGCTGCGTCACCGGCTCCCGGTGACGTGTGGCGCCGGCGCGGTCCTCAGGACGGCACGGGGAACAGCATGCACGTACTGGTCGCGTGGGCGAGGAGGCGGTCCTCCGCGTCGTACAGGCCCGCCTCGGCCAGCGCCGTGCGGCGTCCCTGGGAGAGCACGCTGCCGACGGCGCGGACCTTTCCCGTGTCCATCGTGATCGGGCGGAGGAAGCGGGTCGACAGGTCGAGCGAGGTGTAGGCCGTGCCCCGTGCCAGCGTCGAATGCACCGCGCAGCCGGCGGCCGAGTCGAGGAGCGTCGCGTACACCCCGCCGTGCACGCTCCCGATCGGGTTGTAGTGCTCCTCGCCGGGTTCCAGGACGAACACCGCACGTCCTGGTTCGACCTCCTCCAGGGTGAAGCCGAGGAGGGCCGCGATCGGCGGCCCCGGCAGCCGGCCCGCCACCATCTCCCGCAGGAAGTCGATGCCGGCCATCGACATCGCGGCCCGCGCGGTGGCTCCGGCGTCTTCCCATTCGACCGTACGTGACCGCGCCATCACCGCTCCACTCCGCTCACCTGCTGACTCTGTATGGCGAAGCTAGCCCTCCGGCTTGCTGACTGTCAACGACAGAGCCAGGTGGCTACAGTGGGCGCATGAACTGGCTGGAGACGGATACGGAGAACTGCCCGGTCCGCCGTGCCCTGGACGTCGTGGGCGAGAAGTGGAACCTTCTGATCCTTCGCGAGGCATTCAACGGCGTCCGACGGTACGACGAGTTCCGCAGCCACCTCGGCCTCTCCGAAGCCGTCCTCGCCGACCGCCTCCGCAAGCTCGTCGCCGCCGGCCTCCTGCGCAGCGAGCCCTACCGCGAACCCGGAGCGCGCACCCGCCACGAGTACCGGCTCACCCGCAAGGGCGTCGACCTCTGGCCCGTCCTCCTCGCCCTCAAACAATGGGGCGACGCCTACGCCGGCGACCCCGACGGGCCCGTCCTCGACGTCCGGCACCACGCGTGCGCATCGCCCGTGCGGGTCGTCGTCCAGTGCGAGGGCGACGAGCAGGCCGTCCTCACCCCCCGCGACGTCACCGTCCGCCCCGGACCCGCCGCCCGCCCGCGCCGCACCGACTGACCCCGCACCGGTTCCGCCGCCTCCGCCCACCCGTTCGGCCGCACCCCTGCGGTGTCCGGCCGTCCGGCCGGGTACCTGACGATGCATGCCCTCCACACCCGGTCCGCCGCCCGACGGTACCCCCGCCGAACACGGCCACTGGTTCGCACGACTCCACGCCCGGGTCCTCGCCTCCTCCGTCGGTTTGGCCTGGAGCCGCGGCCGGGCCATGGAACTCATGCACCGCGCCATGGGCTTCGCCGCGCTCAGCCTGCTCACCCTCGTACCGCTGCTCATCGTCGTCGCCGCAGCCGACCTCGCCAGTGGCCAGGGCTTCGCGCGCTGGCTCATCCAGGGCCTCGGGGTCTCCGAGGTCTCGCAGGAAGAGGTCGAGCAGCTCTTCGGCCAGCCGGGACAGGCCCTCCAACGCACCACGGCCTTCGGCCTCGCGGCCCTCGCCGCCTTCGGCGTCACCTTCGGATCCGCGGTGCAGACCGGTTACGAGCGGGCCTGGGACCTCCCCACGGCCCGCTGGCACACCATGTGGCGGCACGTCGTCTGGCTCGCCGTCCTCATCGCCTCCCTGCTGCTCTTCGTCGCCTACCCGGCGCCCGAGAACGCCCCGGCGGGCACCACCGCCCTCGTCGCCCTCGGTGACGTCCTCGGCACCTTCCTCTTCTTCTGGTGGTCACAGCGCTTCCTGCTCTGCGGTCGCATCCGCTGGCGCGCCCTGCTCCCGGGCGCGGTGCTCACCGCGTTCGGCCTCCTCGGACTGCGGATCTTCTCGCAACTCGTCTTCTCCCCGTTGATCGCCTCCAACGCCGTGACCTACGGCCAGTTCGGCACCGTGCTCGTCCTCCAGTCCTGGCTCGTCGGAGTCGGCTTCGTCGTGTACGGGGGCGCGCTGGCCGGGCGCCTGGTCCACGAGGCCCTCGTCCGTCGCCGTCTGCGTCGCGAGGGCGCCGCCGCCGCATAGCGGCCCTCACCGCTCCCCGTGTCGTACCCCGAGCACGAGGTCCTCCGCGTGACCAGTGGCCGGACGACGGACCCCGGCGGCGCTCACACGATCCGGTGATCCGCCCGGGAGTCACCGGCCGACCCGCCCCGGACCGCTTGGATGGGGGGTACCCCATCAGGCCCGTCGAAAGGGAGTCGCCCATGGCGAACACCTGGCTGCCGCCCGCCCAGTACGTCGACACGCTGCCGAGGGCGACGGCCTACGCCTGTCTGTACTTCACCGACACCGCCGGTCGTCCCTTCCAACTCAAGGCGACCTACACGGAGGAGTCGTGGCAGTGGCCCGGCGGCAACATGGACCCGGGGGAGACCCCTTGGGAAACCGCCGTGCGCGAGTGCCACGAGGAGACCGGAATCGTCTTCGCCGGCCAGCCGCGCCTGCTCGGCACCCACTTCGTCACGGACCGGGGAGAGGACTGGCCGGCCAACCACATCGGCTTCATCTTCGACGGCGGCGAACTGACGGACGAGCAGGTCGCCGGGATCGTCCTCGACCCGGAGGAGCACAGCGAGTACCGCCTGCGGACCCTGGAGGAATGGCAGCGGGAGATGTCCCCGCGTGACTTCCTCCGCCTTGCGGAGATCGACCGGGCGCGAAGGTCCGGGACGACCGTGTACGTGGAGGCCGGTCCCACCGCGGTCTGAGCGATACGGAGCAGGGGCCGCCCCGGCGTCCTGCCGGCGGTCAGTCCTGGCAGGACGCCGGATGGGCGATGTCGACGACGAACCGCTCCGGGGAGTGCAAGCGGAAGGTCTTGTACACGGGTGCGGTGTCGAAGGCAGCCGCGATGGTGACCACACCCTCGAAGTCACCGGTGAGCGCGACCCCCTTCAGCGCGGGCAAGGAGACCGACAGCAACCGGGGGCCCCGATAGACCGGCCGCCCGGTGTCGTCATGGGCGGCAGCGGGGGAGAGGACGACCTCCAGGAAGTGCCTTCCCGCCAGCGGGACATCGATGCCCGATCCGTCGTAGCGCAGTGTGCGCGTCGGGCGGACGGTGACCGGGGGCATCGCGCCCCGGACGTCGATGACCAGCCGGTCGAAGGCGGCGTGGCCGCCCCAGCGGGCGTTGACGACAAGGGCCGTGACCGAGGGCGAGCCGCGCGCCACCGGTGTCCCGGCGGCACCTGCCGGGGCCGTGGCACCGGTTCCGGCGATCAGCAAGACGCCGGTGACCGCCACCGCGAGGACATGACGGTGATGCATGACGTCCCCCTGTTTCTCGCGCTCCGGGGACACGGGCCTCATCTACAAAGACACCACTCACCACCATACGGTTTTCCGGGACGCGGGGAATCCGGAAGGCCCGGGGGTAAGGATTCCCCATGTGCTGGAGCGCGACCGCGGACCTCTGGGCGGGCCTCGGGATCAGCGCCGTCGGCGTGGTGTCCCTCGTCTCCGTGCGCCGCCCCGGCGACGCGCTGCTGGCGTCCCTGCCCCTGCTCCTGGGCGTCCACCAGCTCGTGGAAGCGGCCGTCTGGCACGCCGGCGGGGGCACCGGGCCCGCTGTTCTCGCCTGGGCCGTGATCGCCCTCCCCCTGCTGCCCGTCTGGGTACCGCTCGGCGTCCTGACCGCGGCCCGACCGGCCGACCGGCCACGCCTGCTCGCGCCGCTCGCCGTCGGTCTCGCGATCGCCGTGCTCCTCGCCCATCTGCTCGCCACCCGTCCGGTGACCGCCGAGATCCACGGCCACACCCTCCGTTACGCCATCGACCCACCGCAGGCACCGCTGGTCCTCGCCGGGTACCTGCTGTCCACCGTCGGTGCCCTGTTGCTCGCCCGCGACCGCCTGCTGCGCGCCCTCGGCCTGCTCACCGGAGCCGGAGCGGCCGTCTGCGTCCTGCTGTGGCGCACCGCGTTCGTCTCCACCTGGTGCGCCCTCGCGGCCACCGCTTCGGTGCTCCTCCTGGCATGGGTCCGGCGACGAAGGCCGGTGACGACTCCGGACGGATTCGGGACCGACCGTAACCCCTCGGCCTTTCAGTAGTTGACCAGGGCATGAAGAAGCGCAGCATGCTCGCCATCGCCTCCCTCGCCGCAGGCGTTGTCACCGCCATCGTCACGCCTCCGCCCCAGGCCAACGCTGCTGAGAGCCCGTTGGGCGGCGCCACCGGCCTGCTCCAGGACGATCAGGCCGCGAACGTCCTCCACGACGCCGTCCAGGGAGCCGAGGACGCCCTCCAGAACCAGCAGGCCGGCGGAATCGGGCGGGCCACCGCGCTCGCCTTCGCCACCGCCGGCGCCCGGGTGATCGCCGCGGACCGGGA